>CALKVB010000136.1 GCA_937996605.1 uncultured Oxalobacteraceae bacterium
TTCCGATCTTTTTGGATAAGATCGATCAGGGCATCCCATTGGTCTGGAAATTTCTTGGTGTCCCATGCCGCCTTGACGTTGTCACCAAAATCGTAACGAGCTACGGCTAGTCGTTCGACTTTCTTGGTTTTACTGTCTTGAAAAAAAACTAAAATGGTACGGCGGCGTGCATTGAGCCATTCCGCTGGTAGCATGGTTTTTAGGACAGGATCTTCATTGTACTCACGCGAAATGACTACCCACATATCGATCCCAGTTTGCTCCATCATTCCTGGAAGTAAATGCTCAAATCGTTCTGCTAAATTTTCATTAATGACACGGGCTTGCTCGCGCACACTAAGAATTTGGGCGTCCGCCGAGCTATAAGCGAGGGTGCTACATAAACTGAGTGCGAGAAGAATTTTTTTCATAACTGCCTTCAATTCAAATGGATGATGTTGGATAGGGACGATGTCGTTTGGGGGAAATCTCGATTTTGAAATGGTTTAGAGTTGCTTATAGGTAAAAAAGTTCGCGTCGAAGATCACTTATCTTATGTGCTTTTAGAATGAGACCTAGTCACTCAGAGCGATTTTTGCCGCTTCTTCTGGGCTGAGACCATCGTAGAATTGGTCTGTCAGGAATTCGATTTCTTCTTCAATATATTCTTGCGCTTGTGCTTGAGTGGCGCCACCTTTCACAAGAAAGCCTTCCAATTCGATGCACCATTCAATCACTGCCATGGTTTCTTCGTCTAGCTCTTGATTTTTCTTAGACATGAATGCTTCCTTTTTGATATTGTTGTTGCGTTTGTGGATGTGCTGACTGCATTCTACAAGCTTCATTCTTGAGGAAGGTTGTTTTCAATGGATTACCGCTATCGATTATTAAATGTTTTCGCTGAGTCAAATTTCGGTGGAAATCCATTATGTGTGTTTGAGCAAGCAGATGGTTTGAGTGCTGAAGAAATGCAGGCAATTGCTTTGCAATTTAATCTATCTGAAACTGTATTTTTAATGGCGTCTACCTCTGCTCACGCCAAGATCCGTATTTTTACGCCTAATGCCGAGTTGCCTTTTGCCGGTCATCCTTCATTGGGGGCGGCGCAAGTAGTTAGTTCACTTGCTCAAGGTTTGCCAAACCTAGTTTTGGAATGTGGTGCAGGTTTTGTTGAAGTGAAAAAGCGAGGAAATCGATGGGATTTATCGCCACCTGTGTTGGTGAGTACCAACGCAGATTACCGAGCAATGACGCGAGCAGTTGAATGCGATGTGAGCACGCTTACTGCGATTTTGGGAATAGCAGAGAAGGATTTGTCGGGTGATATCATGTGGGTGAACACGGGCAATGAGCATTTGATGATCCCCTTACGTTCGACTGAAACATTGAAACGAGCACGTATCGCTAGCCAGGGTTTGCGTGATTGGCCTGCTAGTAGACTTGGGCGGCAAAACGCCTATCTCTTTTGTTTTGACGGTGAGGAGCAGGGCTTGCAGAAAGTTAAAGCCCGCTATTGGTTTGCGAAAGCGGGTAGCCTCGCGGAAGATCCTGCGACAGGTTCCGCTGCCGCCAATCTTGGTGCTTGGTGGATTGTGCAAGGCAAAACATTGCCACAGTCTTTCGTCATTGAGCAGGGAAGCGAAATGCAGCGACCATCAAAGCTGTATTTAAATGTGGAATTGGATACAAATCAAGTGCCTAGGATACAGGTTGGTGGCACAGTCATCGAAATCGGTTCTGGAGTGCTACACTTGTAAATTCCTTACTTATTTAATGCTTATCGGTATCAAACACATGAATCAAAAACGTCCTATGCTATCGGTAGCCGAAGCGCTGGAAACTTTGTTGCAAGCAGCGGCAACATCTCAAATGACCGAAATGGTTCCGACAATTTCTGCGAATGGACGAGTTCTGACCCAAGCTCAGTGCTCGAATCTTCATGTGCCACCAATGGATAACACTCAAATGGATGGCTATGCAGTACGGAGCGAAGATTGTGTCAGTGGCGATACCTTACTGCCTGTTACACAACGTATTCCAGCTGGTTTAGTTGGTGCTGAGTTGGCTGCCGGCTCGGCGGCACGAATTTTCACTGGGGCGTTTATTCCCCGTGGTGCAGATGCGGTGGTGATGCAAGAGCAAACGCGAGTCGAAGAAATCGATGGTCAGACCTTTGTGCGGATCTTACACAAGCCACAAAAAGGCGAATGGATACGACGGCAGGGTGAGGATATCCTTGAAGGAGCTGAGATCTTGCCTGCAGGCACCCGTTTGCGCGCACAAGAATTGGGCTTAGCCGCCTCGGTCGGCTTAGCGGAATTACCTGTGGCTAAAATTTTGCGCGTTGCCGTTTTCTTTACGGGCGATGAATTAAGCATGCCGGGTGAGGCCTTACGGCCGGGTGCAATTTATAACTCAAATCGTTTTTTATTAAATGGTCTTTTGCAAAACCTCAAATGCGAAGTGACGGATTACGGTATCGTACCAGACAATTTGGCGGCGACCAGAGAGACCTTGCGCAAAGCGGCGCAGGAACATGATTTGATCATTACCTCGGGTGGTGTATCTGTTGGCGAAGAGGATCATATTCGACCCGCGGTAGAAGCAGAAGGGCACCTCAATATGTGGCAAATTGCGGTGAAGCCCGGCAAGCCACTAGCTTTTGGTCAGGTGAACCGAGCAACATCAGGTTCAGCTTTCTTTCTTGGCTTGCCCGGCAATCCCGTGTCGAGTTTTGTAACCTTTCTTTTATTCGTTCGTCCTTTTATCTTACGTTGCCAAGGCGTACAAAATGTGGCACCGCGAGCCGTTCCTGTGAGGGCGGATTTTGATTGGTTAAAGGCTGACCGTAGGAATGAATTCTTGCGAGCCAAGCTGAACGCGAATGGTGGTTTGGATCTATTTCCAAATCAAAGCTCTGGTGTGTTGAGTTCTGCGGTGTGGGGCGATGGTTTAATCGATGTGCCCGCCGGGACTATTTTCCGAAAAGGAGAATTTGTTAAATTTCTTCCTTTCGATAGTTTGATGTATTAAGTCCTGTTGATTCAAATTTAGGTCAACAAACCCTGAATAAAAAGTAGAAATTTGTCGATGAAAATACAGCTTAAATTTTTTGCGAGTGTACGAGAACAGTTAGGCGTTTCTGTGGAAACTGTTGAATTTGAGGCCGGCCTAACTGCTTTCGCGGTACGCGAGCTTTTAATGCAGCGTGGTGATGTTTGGGCCGCTGCTTTATCCCATCAGAAAGTATTACGTATCGCTTTGAATCAGGAAATGTTACAGGGTGATCAGCCTTTAAAAGAGGGTGATGAATTGGCATTCTTTCCACCAGTGACGGGCGGTTAAGCTATGCATATTAGTGTACAGACCGAGGATTTTGATATCTCGAATGAGTTAAAACGACTGCATGGAAATAATGCTTCGATTGGCGCAGTGGTCAGCTTCATTGGCCTGGTGCGAGATCTTGGTGAACAGCAGGAGTTACTTGCCATGGAGTTGGAGCATTATCCAGGCATGACGGAAAAGTCCTTGTTGATGATCGCCGAAGAAGCGAAGCAACGTTGGCGTTTGATCGACTGCCTCATTATTCATCGTGTAGGAAAATTGCAGGCGATGGATCAAATTGTACTAGTTGCTGCAGCCAGTGCGCATCGTGGTGACGCTTTCGCAGCGTGTGAATTCATGATGGATTATTTAAAAACCGAAGCGCCATTTTGGAAAAAGGAAACAACTCCTGATGGTGCGCATTGGGTTGATGCGCGTGTCAGCGACGACACCGCAATGGCAAAGTGGAAGAACAAGGAAAAGTGATGAATGTATCGGGTATTGTGGCGGTAAGTATAGGCGCAGCGCTCGGTGCGTGTTTGCGTTGGGTACTGAGCTTATCGATGAACCAACTACACACCAGCTTGCCCTTAGGAACCTTGATGGCGAATCTGGGAGGAGGATATGCGATTGGACTTTGTGTTGGTTTTTTCTCAGCGAACCCTGAACTTTCTCCCGAATGGCGCTTGTTCATTATCACTGGCTTTTTAGGCGGTTTGACGACCTTTTCTACATTTTCTGCAGAGGCCATGAATCTTATGCAAAAGGGCGATTGGCTTTGGGCTTTTGCTCATACGGCCCTACATCTGTTAGGATCAATTTTGTGTTGTTTTGCAGGTTTTGCTACTTGGCGCGCATTGCATTAAACATTCCAAAACTAAGATGAAACTGCGAATCAAAAAGCGATAAATCATACCTTCGCTTAAATTATTAAAGGCTAAACTTATGTCTGAAGAAAACACCTTGATGTTTCCAGCTATCGAACCATACCGTCAGGGTATGCTTCAGGTTGATGACTTGCATACTTTATATTGGGAAGAATGCGGCAATCCTAATGGTCAGCCGGTATTGTTTTTACATGGCGGTCCAGGCGGCGGCACATCACCTACGCATCGTCGTTTCTTTGATCCTGCACATTATCGCATCGTTTTGTTTGATCAACGTGGTGCTGGTAAATCAAAGCCGCTTGGAGAATACAGAAACAATACGACGGCATTGCTAATCGCAGATATTGAAAAAATCCGCGAGATGTTGAATATCGATCAATGGTTGGTGTTTGGTGGCTCTTGGGGCTCGACACTTGCGTTAGCCTATGGAGAAGAGTTTCCTGACCGCTGTTTGGGCTTCGTTCTACGTGGTATTTTCCTTTGTACAAAGGCGGAAGTGGATTGGTTCTTGAATGGTATCAATCATTTTTATCCGGAAGTCCATCAGCGTTTTTCTGATGCGATCCCTCATTCAGAGCGTGGTAATTTGTTACAAGCCTATGTCAAACGTCTGTTTGACGCAGATCCTGCAGTCTATAAAGAAGCTGCTCGCAATTGGAGTCGTTATGAGGGTTCGTGCTTATTCTTAGAGCCTCAGGCACAAGCGATAGAAGATTTTGAATCGGATGAAGTGAGTCTAGGAATTGGTCGCTTAGAGGCACATTACATGCTCAATGGCGCCTTCATGGACGAGGATCAGTTGATCAAGAATATCCACAAAATTCGTCATTTGCCAGCAGTGATTGTGCAAGGACGTTAGATCGGAAGAGCACACGTCTGAACTCCAGT
>CALKVB010000137.1 GCA_937996605.1 uncultured Oxalobacteraceae bacterium
AGTGTTCGCGCGCCTTCATGATCATGGCTTTGGCCTCGTCCGCGGACTGGCCGGTGATATCAGTGAGTTCATCAACAGCCAGGTCGGCCAGTTCATCGCGGGTGTGCACGCCGGATTCGGCAAGCTTGGCGATCAACTCGGGGGTCAACCCTTCCAGGTCACGCAGGTCCTGCGAGACTTCTTCCACGCTTTCCTCGCGTGCAATTTCCATGGTCAGCAAGGCGTCCTTGGCGCGTGAGCGCAGCTCGTTGACCGTGTCTTCGTCAAAGCTTTCGATTTCCAGCATCTCCTGCAAGGGCACATAGGCCACTTCTTCCAGGCTGTTGAAACCTTCTTCGATGAGGATGTCGGCAATTTCCTGGTCCACATCGAGTTTTTCCATGAACAAGCTGCGGATACCAGCAGTTTCTTGTTCTGCTTTATTTGCAGACTCTTCGGCAGTCATAATGTTGATTTGCCAGCCAGTCAATTCTGCAGCCAAGCGTACGTTTTGACCGCTACGACCAATTGCAATCGCCAAGTTTTCATCATCGACGACGACATCCATTGCGTGTTTTTCTTCGTCAACCATAATGGAAGAAACATTCGCTGGTGCCAATGCGCCAATCACGAATTGCGCTGGATCTTCAGACCACAATACGATGTCAACACGTTCGCCACCGAGTTCGCCTGTCACTGCTTGAACGCGGGAACCACGCATACCAACGCAAGTACCGATAGGGTCGATACGTTTGTCATCTGTATGAACGGCGATCTTAGCGCGCACACCAGGATCACGTGCAGCAGACTTGATCACCAAAGAACCTTGTTCGATTTCTGGCACTTCGAGTTCAAACAACTTCATAATGAATTCTGGTGCTGTACGCGACAAAATTACTTGTGGGCCGCGGGCATTGCGATCGATACGCAAGATGTATGCACGAACGCGATCGCCAACACGCAAGTTCTCTTTCGGAATCATTTGATCGCGTGGCAAACGTGCCTCGATACGACCCGATTCAACCACGGCTTCACCGCGTTCCATACGCTTGATGGTACCCATCACGAGGGAATCACCGCGCTCCAAGAACTCAGCCAAAATTTGTTCACGTTCTGCATCACGAATACGTTGCAAAACGATTTGTTTTGTATCTTGAGCGAAACGACGACCGAGTTCTACTGACTCGATTGGTTCTTCGATGTATTCATCCACTTCGATGTCGGCGTATTGCTCAACCGCTTCGAAGTGCAAAATTTCTTGATCGGGCAATTGCAAACCAGCCTCATCGGCCACCACGTGCCAACGACGGAATGTGCGGTATTCACCCGTATCACGATCGATTTCTACGCGGATATCAACTTCACCTTCATAACGCTTTTTGGTAGCCGTTGCCAAAGCATGTTCCAACGCTCCAAAAACGATGTCTTCATCAACGTTCTTTTCGCGCGCCAGCACATCAACCAATAATAAAACTTCGCGACTCATGCTTTGCGACTCCTAAAATCCACTTGCGGCACTAAACGTGCCTTATCTAAATCAGCGAGCGTAAACTCAAGCATCGCCGCGCCATCTTTCGTTTCAAACTCGAGCTTCAGAGTTTCCCCTTCAGGCTCATGTAATACACCTTCGAACGTCTTGCGATTTGCCATTCCAGGCATAGGCAAGCGTAACTTGATGGACGCTTTCTCACCCGCGAAGCGGATAAAATCAGCTAATTTCTTCAATGGGCGATCGAGCCCAGGCGAAGAGATTTCCAATCGTTCATAGTTCACTTCTTCAACCGTCAACACGTGCGACAATTGATGACTGACTTTCGCGCAGTCTTCCACTGTTACATGACCTTTTTCCTCAACATCTTCAGGCAAAAGGTCAATGTAAACGCGTAACAAGCCACGTTCTGCTCGCTCGAAGTCGACCAGATCATAGCCAGTTCCATTAACAGTCTTTTCAATTAAATCCGACAACTGCAAGACACTTCTCCAAAAACACAGATTCCCGTAAAGGGCTCATCGCCAATTTTGCCAGCTTACTGCAACAGGCACATTGCGATTTAGCAAAAAAAAATGGGCACTAGCCCATCTTCTTAGCGCCTTATGTGCATCAAAAATGCACACCAGGAAAAATCTGCTAACTCTAAGATTATAAACGATTAATTACTCAATCGCAATGACAGGCAAACAAAATAAGGCCGAAAAACTTCGCAAAGCAACAGCATTCAACCGTACAAAACCGCTAACAAACTTGGGTGGATCGGAAAATTATCTCCCAGCCACCCTTTTTCAAACTCAAACCGTATTAAGCACCACGGGAACGACGTCGCGCCGCGATCGCTTGCCCCAAGGCTTGCCCGCTGCCTCGCACCGTTGGCCCACGGCCATTATTACCACGACGCTCTTGCGTCGGAAAACCCAAGGCTGTTTGCAAAGGATCTGGCTGGCGGCTACGATTCTTATTGTTTTTATTAGGTTTTCCAGCATCACGACCTGGCTTGCCATTTTGAGGATTAACAAAACCACCACGCACTGTCGGCTCAAAACTTCTCTGCACTGGCGCATCAAATGGATTCACATTCCGCGGCGCTTTACCTTGAATCCGATTGCCATTCGGCTTAGAGAAAGATTTTTCAGTTTTTTCACCTGCAGCTTTTTCCAAACCGCTAATCTTCATCAAGCTGCGAACCGCATCTTCACCCAACTCATCCCAACGACCACGCTTTAAACCTGAAGGTAAAGTCATGACACCATATCGTGTACGAATCAAACGAGAAACCGTTAAGCCAACCGCTTCGAACATACGACGAACTTCGCGATTCCGACCTTCACCAATGATGACGCGATACCACTTATTCACACCCTCACCGCCGCCATCAGAAATCTTAGAGAACTGCGCCATACCGTCTTCGAGCTCAACACCCGCCAACAATTTTTGACGCATGCCTTCTTCAAGGTCGCCCAAGGTGCGCACAGCATATTCGCGCTCGATACCATAACGCGGATGCATCAAACGGTTCGCCAAGTCGCCCGATGTTGTGAACAACAACAAACCTTCAGTGTTGTAATCAAGACGACCTACCGCCAACCATTTACCCACCTTCATTTGCGGCAAACTATCAAATACGGAAGCGCGACCTTCAGGGTCACTTGTACTGACGATTTCGCCCGCTGGTTTATGGTAAATCAGAACGCGCGGAGGTTTCTTCGACACTTTACGTTGAATCAACTTACCATTAATACGAACTTGATCTTGCGGCAAAATGCGCTGACCAATGTGCGCTGGCTCACCATTGACAGAAACACGGCCAGCAATGATCAACTCTTCCATGTCGCGACGAGAGCCAAGCCCTGCTTCGGCTAGCACTTTATGTAATTTTGGTGCGTCATCATCCGCCGTCAAATCACGGCGTGGCTTCTTATTTTTATCATTACGGGATGACTTATTGCGGTCATCATCCATACTATCAAATGCATCTGAAGTAACGAAAGAAAAGACATCATCCGCATCATTCACTGCGCCAGCTTTATGCTGCGGCTTACGTGGCTGATTGCCATGCTTTTTCTGACCAGATCTATCATGACGTTCACCGCGCGTTTGATCCCCACGACCTTCACCACGAGGCCCTTGAGCACGTTGCTCACCAGCTTCTCGACTCTGACGCGGCTCACGTGATTCACGCGGCTCACGCTGTTGATCATTACGAGGCTGATTTCTAGCATTTTTTGGCTTGCGTTGACGGTCATGCGGAGCACGCTCACGATCAACCACTGAAGATGTTGAAGCTTCTTGAGCAACAACTGCTGGCACAGCCACTTGTTCGCTATTTGAGGAATCTTGCGCTTTCGGCGCACGCGGTTTACGTACCGCTTTTGCTCGCACTGGAGGTTCTGCATCAGCAGATGTCGCTGGTTCGGAAACCGCTTCTTTTACTTTCGGCTCCCTCGGCTTACGCGGCGCACGTTTTGCGCGCACTACCTCACCAGAGCTACCAGAGTCATTATTTGCACCATCGGCTGATGGATGATCTTCGGAATTATGTTCGTTCATTGTTTTGTTCTGCTGTGAATTGTTCAGATGTTTCGTTCGCCTCAGCGTGAATCACATCTTCTTCTGTTTTCGTTTCAGCCAACACTTGCGCATCTTCCGGGATCTCATTGATCTCATCGACCACACTACTGGCTAAGGTTTCCGTCGCGATTTCAGCCACATTTATCTGCTGCCCTCCAGCAGCACTTGGCTGAACATCTGGTGCTGAAATCACCGGCGCGCCCTCTGACGCCACATTTGGTGATTCCTGCTCTTGTTCGGCGACACTCATTGGTATCGCTTCTGATTCTATTTTTTCCAACTCCACCATCCCATCTGGAGCAACTTCAAATTCATCGTTATTGACATCGCTAGTTTCAAGTTCCGCATCAGCAGCGGCACTCGCCTCAAGGACAACTTGTTCATTATCTGTAATCTGGGCTTCAATTTGATCCGCTTGCTCCAATTGATCAAACATCGCCAACTCTGCAGTCGCCGTATCAACCGCTGGTGCCGCTTCATCTTCCGCTTCCTCTTGCCCCACTTGCTGCAAAGGAGGCAATTGATCCAACGAAGATAATCCAAGATCACTCAGGAATTGCTTAGTCGTTGCAAACAATGCCGGACGGCCTGGCAC
>CALKVB010000138.1 GCA_937996605.1 uncultured Oxalobacteraceae bacterium
ATCGCGCCATTGATCACGTGTGTGTCTACTTTATTGGTTTCGTTGAAGGCGATGGAGCTAATGAGGATGAACGCAGACAAAAAAGTCATAGTGGTAATTTTAGGTAGAGTGTTGCTGTGCGTGCCGTATCAGCATAAATCTCTACGCTCTCGGTGCACTTTATATGTTCAATCTAGCATTAGGCGACCAGCTCTGGCCTGATTTGATCGTGTACTTCTAGAACTTCTTCTGCTACACCTTCCTTTAAACGCACTACACGTTCCGCTGCAGCAATCGTCTCTGGCCTGTGCGCCACCATGATCCGTGTAAGCTTGAGTGATTTCAATGCTTCATTTACCTTGCGCTCATTTTCAATATCCAAGTGGCTAGTGGCTTCGTCAAGCGCAAGTATCTTCGGTTGTTTGTATAAAGCGCGTGCTAATAAAACTCGTTGCTTTTGCCCACCGGATAGACTACTTCCCATGTCTCCAACTAAAGTTTGATAGCCCATGGGCATGGCACAAATTTCGTCGTGAATGGCTGCTTGTTTAGCACTTTCTTCGACACGATCTTGAGATGTATTTGAATCGAAAAAACTGATGTTATCCATGACGGATCCCGCGAGTAAAACGTCATCTTGCATTACTGTGCCAACCAGTGAGCGATAGGCCGATAAACCAATTTGATTAATTGGAATATTGTCGATTAAGACTTCACCTTCAGTTGGCTTAAGTAGACCTAAAATAATTTTACAAAGTGTAGTCTTGCCGCAGCCAGAGGGGCCAACGAGGGCGATGCTTTGACCTGCAGGAATGCTTAAGTTAATGCCGTTTAAGACCCAAGGTTCACCCTCTGCATAGCGAAACTTGAGATTTTTGAGCGTGATTGAGCTTTGTAGGCGCGCTAGGTCTGTTTCTAACGGCGCTTCCGGTTCAATTTCTTCGCAGACGATATCAGCCAAGCGTTCGCTATGCATGCTAAGCATTTTGAGGCTTACGAACAGGTCAATGAGGCTGAAAATACGACCAGAAAATGTACCTGCGTAACTGGAGAATGCCATTAACATACCGACCGTCATAGCATTTTGCATGACCAGATTTGCGCCTATGTAAAACATGGCTAAACCTTGTACACCAAAAATTGCTGTATTGCTCACCTTGAACATGATCGACATTTTTTGTGTTTTGATGTCACGATTCTGCACATCCATCTGCATGTTCTGCCAACGCGCACGACGTTCTTCTTCACGGCCGTACAGTTTGAGCAGAGTAATTGCACGTAAGGATTCCATAAAGTGACTACTCGACTTTGACGCGAGTATTAAGCGTTCTTGCGACGCTTCGCGAAACGGTTGATAGAAAGCCCAACGCAGGCCTGCGTACAGAACGACTCCACAAAATACGAGCGCAGAAAGTTTAGGGCTATATAGCAGCATCATTGCTAGTGCAAGAAGCGCCATCAAGCCATCTAGTAAGCTCTCCACAAAAAGGCTGGTCAAAGTACTTTGAATCGCACCGATACTTCCAAACCGAGAGACGATATCGCCAAGATGGCGCTTTTCAAAGTACGAAACTGGTAGACGAATTAAATGAGCGAATAAACGACCACTCCACTGAAAACCGATATCCATACTCCATCGCATTAGAAACCACGAGCGCGCTAAACCGATCGCCGTTTGCGTTACCATGAGTAATGCAAATCCAAATACCAAAACAATGAGTAACTCACGATCTCCACTGACGATAACTTCGTCGATCACGAATTGATTAAAAAGAGGGGCAGTAATCGCGAAAATTTCAAGAGTGAGCGCGAGTACGATGACTTGGACCATCGCGCGACGCAAACCAATAATGCGACCAGTTAAGTCACGAATCGCAATTTTCTTGCGCTCATCTTTCGTTTCAAATTTAGCGGTTGGAGTGAGTTCAAGAGCCACACCAGTGAAGTGCTTCGAAGCCTCTTCTAAGCTAACTCGACGTTCACCGACTGCGGGATCAAGTAAGACTAAGCTGACTTTACCTTGCCAGGTTTTGTTGATTTTTTTGAGAACAACAAAGTGGTTTAGGTTCCAGTGTAAGATGCACGGGAGCGCTAATTGATCGATTTCATCGAGATCCAATCGTAACGGACGTGACGAGAGCTCTAAGGAAGAAGCGTGCCGCATCAGCTGTGCGAGGGTTGCTCCTTTGAGGCTAATCGAAAACTTGCGACGCAGATCTGCTATGTCCGCTTGATAGCCAAAGTGATTGGCTATCATGGCTAGGCAGGCAAGGCCGCACTCGCTGGATTCAGTTTGGAGAATTTTTTGCATTTAGTTTGTCGATGCTTTTAGGCACGTTTTTAATAACTATTTATTTATTGAAATCATGGATAACCTACAGAAGTCCTTCTCTTATAACTCTTGCCGTTTCCTAGGATAGGTGCTGGTCTTGCTTTAAACTTTGAGAGCAGGCTAAAGCGATATGAAAATCTATATATGCGATCTAATTGAATAGTTTGCGTTCATCAATTTTGGGTAGTTGAGTGCGATTTGAGGCCCTTATTAACGCGAAGAATAGTTCGTATGGACGCCAATATTTGCTCAAGGCCAGATTTTGATATTTGTTTTTCGTCTTGACTCAGATAGTGATCGAGATTTTTGATAATTTTTATCTCGATTCGGTTGTCGATGGTTGCCAAGTTTTGTCCTCTTACAAGCGAATTTGGCGGTTGTACTTGCATATCTAACTCTCCGTAGATGAGTTGTATTGGCAAGTTGGCTGACCATAGATTATCGTAGATATTTGACCGTTCCTGAAAAATTTCCGAGAAGTATGCTGAGGACCAATTTTCGATCAGTTCCTGAGTTTCTAGCCAGCCCGAAATTGGGTGGGGGCTTTGTAAGTCTTGATAGTACTTAATAATGTCGTCGGCGATTTTGTTCACATGCTCTTTCTTTTTCGTTATTTCGCTTGTTTCGGTTATGCCAGTACCTAAAGTTATCGTTAGTCGTTCCTTCGCCCTTACGGAAATATTTTTTGTGCTGCAGTTGAACACTTCATCGATGGAAATTTTTCCATTTAGATTGCACGTTTTAAGCGCATTTTCTAAAACATCGAAAATATATTTTTCTCTGAGTTGCTGTTCAAAAGTTTCAGACAACGTTGTAATTGGGGAGCCGACACCAATTAGGCCAACGATTCCTATGTTATTTATTCTTAATAGTTTTGAGACGTGATAAGTACCTTCTGAAAAAGATAACACTAGCATTGGAGCCTTCATCTTTCTTGCAATGACTTGGGCTTCAAGTAGAACCGAAAGAGTATCTCGAGTAATAGTTTTCAAATCTACGTGCATTCTTAAATTTTTAAGTATGCATTTTTCAGAAAATGAAAGTTGACGGGCAAATTCATTGTCTCCTCGAACGCATTCATTCAATCTTCTGTAACCTCTTTGGTTGTATGATAAGAATGCGAAACGATTTGATGTGAGTGCTTGTGTGAGACCACCTTTGTAATGTGGAGTATATCTCGAAGATTTAATTGATCCGATAAAGTATGGGTCTGAGAGTCCAGCGGTTCCAGGCACCATAACGATAATTGCTCTTGGAGGTTTTTTATTCGGAAGGTAAAGATCTGCGTAAATAGTCTCTTGGTCGGCTGTCCTTATTTCTAATGGTTTGAAACTGGACGCGGTATTTGCATTGGTAATTAAAGTAATTACGGCGAAAAAAATGCCGAGAATCCCATGCGAAACGTAGGTGGTCGATAATTTCTTTTTCATGGTGATTTATATCCTAAGCACGATTGGGCTGACGTCTTCTTTGTCACAAGAAGACGTCAAAAGGTGCAAATGAGTAGCAACAGCTCAATATCCACTAACAGAGATTTGTAACTTCTTCCGGTAAACTGCCGACTGAACCACCGCTGGTACCTGGATTTTTCTCTACAGGAGTTCCATGCAGCCCTTCATTTACTGGCAAACAGACCTGTGTGCTCGTTTCTGTTCTGGTTGTTGTTGTTCCATTTTTGGTAACCGTGCCAGAACCATTAGCCTCTATTCCAATGTTTGCTTGTGGCAGTGGACCATTGAAGCCCGCACCGACTGTAGTTTTTCCGCCTAATGTGACACTTCCACCAAACCCAGTTGTTGTCGTTGTCTCTGTATATGTAATAAGAGTCGCTCCTTTATATCCACGAGGGCACTTATTTGGAAATGGATCTATGCCGAAGTAAAAATCACCATCGCCATCGCCACCAGCAACCGCCAACAACTCCTGATTTGAAATAATACGCATTTTGTGTTACTCCTATACATGGTTAAGTGAACCACATCGATCCTATACCGATGCGGTTTGCTGCCTGCATAGCAGATGGCTAGATCTGCTTTGCTTTTTTCGACGGGCGGATGGGTTTTGGCCCTTCCGCTCCGGTCGAAATTCCATTCTTTCTACCGTTTGGCGACTGCAAGAATTGGCTCAGCTAGCCATTCCCAGATTTTTCGTTTGTCTTGTAGGACATCTGCCTCTAGAGTCATTCCCGATTTGAGTTTCTGTGCCCGTCCATAAGTGTCTATGCTCTGTTTTTCTAGCTTTACTTTGATGCGATAGAGAGCTTCGCTGCTATTGAAACCGAGGATACTTTGTTGTGCATTGCTAAGTATGGTGGATGCTAAGTTAGCCGGTAATTCATTTGGCGCGATCGGGGTTGTGCTCACCGATTCAATGACACCTTTCTGCAGGCCAAACTTTTGATATGGAAAAGCGTTGTACCGAATTAATACTTCTTGACCTGCGGAGACAAAGCCAGAAGTGCGACTTGGAGCATATAACTGAACTTCCATCGTTAACGATTTCGTTTGTTGATAATTGTCATCGACATCGCTGCTAGGAATTAGCGTCGCTAGTGTTTGTCCTGTGCTAACTTGTTGTCCCGGTTGTCCATTAATGGTGGTGATGATGCCATTTTGTTGGGCCTTTACGAGGACGCTTTTGCGACTTTGGTTTTCGAGTATCTCTTGATCAACTGCTGCGATAGAGCGTTGTAGTTGTGAGCGAGCCGTTTCCAGGTTATTGACGGTGTTTTTTAGATCTGCTTCTATGGCTAATCGAGTTGAGATAATTTGTAGCTGATTTCGCTTCAGGGCACTTAACCTTGAAGCGATATCGATGATTTCCTCTTGTTTTTGTTGTACCTGTGCCGAGGAAACATATCCATTATTTTGGAGCGCTTCGAATCTATTGATGTTCTCTTGCGCCAGACGTTGACGTCTTTCCATTAATGCGATTTCGTGTTCTAGTTGAACGGCTTCCTTTTCATTGTTCTTCATTCGTAAGTTGAGGGAGTCAGTTTTTTCTTGAGCTTGGCTTACGCTCAAACGCAGTTCAGAGTTGAGTGTTTGTCGTCGAAGCGCTAATTGTTGTCCAATAAGTTCGGAGACCTCGCCTTGGTTATTTTGTCGTTCGTTTGAAATTTCGAAGAGCGCTTGTCCGACGTTTACGCTGTCACCTTCTTTAACGAAAAATTTGCTTAAGATACCGGAGGTGTTTGCGCTAAGGCTAACGCTACCAGTGCTAGGAACAACGATGCCTGTTACTCTTGCCTTCCGATCGAAACTCGCGAGATAAATGAAAAGGATGAGCGTGATCGCGATAACGCTAGCAACTGCTGCTATGAGCCAACCGGAGATCGGTTGTGCGAGGCGAATACTCCCTAGCGCCTGTTGGCTCAATGCGTTGGTGACTTCCGCTCGAAAAAGAGGAGTTGGAGAATTGCTCATGATTTACCAAAACCAAAAGTTATAAATTAAAAATGTCTTTTAATTAATGTATTTTTGAAAATTTAAAAAGTCAACTTCATTGTGGTTTTTTTGTAAATAAGAAAAAATGGGTGCAAAGGAGCAGTTTGCAATGAAAAGAGTCGAAGCAAAGTACCTTGATTTTGGACCGAGCTACTTTGTTTATAATGGCTTTTTTCAAGAGAATTGATTGTTGCGGCAACAGATAGCAAATAGGATTCACATCGATGGCAAAAAAAGAACACGTATCAGAAACCCCTGCAACGCAGCTATTGCGTAAGAAGGGGGCGGTTTTTACTGAGCATCCTTATGCCTATGAAGAGCACGGTGGCACTTCAGTGTCTTCGCGGGAGCTTGGTGTGGAAGAGCATGTGGTAGTGAAAACCTTGATCATGCAAGACGAGCACGCCAAACCTTTGGTGGTGTTGATGCATGGTGATAAGACGGTGTCGACCAAGAACTTGGCACGGCAGATTGGATGCAAGTCAGTCGAACCTTGTAAGCCCGAAGTGGCGCAGCGCCATTCGGGTTATATGATAGGTGGTACTTCGCCGTTTGGCACTAAGAAAGCAATGCCGGTGTATGTGGAGCAGAGCGTACTCGAGCTCGACAAGATTTATTTGAATGGTGGTCGTCGTGGCTATTTGATTGGTATTGCGCCGCAATTACTGACTGAGCTTTTGGCTGCAAAAGCTGTTCATTGTGCGCTGTAGGCGGAGGCTGTCAAATTTATACTTCTTGGCCTTGGGCAAATGCCCAGCGCTGATGTGTTTGCAATGTGTTGAAATTCTTTTGATGCGTAAATTTGTTTACTTCTTTCTGAACAAAAATTTCGAGAAATTTCGCTAACGTTGCGCTAGACGCAGTTGCGCACAAAGCACATAAACCGAAAAGCAATAGATTGAAAAATTACTGAATGTCGTGATACCAACGAGCGCAGGTTCCGACCTGAGCGCATAGTTATAGCTCATTCTTCACATCCTTTGAAATTACGAGACAATGCAAAGCAAAAATAGCACCGACAGCATGACGCCCCCAATGATCACCATGCATCCGAGACCAATACCAAAGTGCCCCCTCTATTTTACCAAGCTGATAATCTACAATGCCATGTTTTAAGTCTTGATAGATATCCAGTAAATCGTCTCCAACATCACCTAGTCCGGGTTCGTTTGTTGAGATAAGCGAAGGATCAGGGTCAAAATATTCTCCGTAGTAGAAGCCATT
>CALKVB010000139.1 GCA_937996605.1 uncultured Oxalobacteraceae bacterium
GATCTACACAGGCGAAGACACTCTTTCCCTACACGACGCTCTTCCGATCTGTGAAGCTGCCGATCGAGTAGGAACATTTAAATCCATACTGCTAAGCATAGAAAGGATCGACGGTGTAGAGGAAGAATTTGCTTGGCTAAGATCGTGGGAGGGGAGTTTATTATGGATTTGCGATAGTCCATATCGTCATCGTTACCCGAGAAAAAATTGGTATTTTGGGCTGACTTTGTTTCAGATCGAAGAGAGCGTAAATGATGATGCGATACGCTATGAAACTTGCCGCGCCAGTGGCCCTGGTGGGCAACACGTGAATAAGACAGATAGTGCTGTGAGAGCCACTCATCTCGCTACCGGAATCAGCGTCAAGGTGCAGAGCCACCGCAGTCAATTTGCCAATCATAAAATGGCGCGTTTGCTGTTGCAACAAAAATTGCAAGCGCGTGAGCTGGAAAAACGCTCACAGCAAAAGGGACAGCGGCGCCAACTACATCTGGAATTGGAACGCGGTCGTCCTGCTATCGTTTTCAGAGGTGCCGAATTTCGTCGGGTCTAAATAGGGGCGAAGGCATGTGCTGCTAACGAGGTATTTATACCATTCGCAGCACATCGCGAGCGTAAGTCGCGTTCCGAGCGTATGATAAGGTGGTAGCAGTATTTTCCAAGTCAAAAGTCGAATGGTGAAAGCATGATGAATAGAATATGGATGGCATTGCTTGGTTTTTGTTTGTGGAGTCTCAGCATCAGCGCATTTGCGATCGAAGAGCCAGCATTTGAAGTTGTAAAGCGTTATCCTCAGTTCGAGGTGCGCAAGTATGCCTCGTATTTAGTGGCAGAAGTGGTGGTGCCCGGGCCTGCTGAGAAGGCGGGTAATGCAGCTTTTGAGTACCTGGGCGGCTATATTTTTGGTAAGAATAAAGGAAGTCGTAAGATCGCCATGACCGCGCCCGTATCACAGACTACGGCGCCAATTAAGATTGAGATGACCGCACCAGTTGCACAAACTGCGACTGAAGGTGGTTACTTGGTACAGTTCGCGATGCCACGCGAATTCACTATGGATACCTTGCCTGAACCGACCAATTCTAAGGTTAAATTGCGTGAAATGCCGGCTCAAACCTATGCCGTTTTACAGTACTCGGGTGGATGGTCACAATCGCTTTACGAAGAGAAATTAG
>CALKVB010000140.1 GCA_937996605.1 uncultured Oxalobacteraceae bacterium
CATCGGCGCTGATGTAGCGAGCATGTGGATGCTGTGCTAAGGCATGCAGCAAATGGGTTTTGCCAGCACCCGTTTCGCCCCAAAAATATACGGAACGTTCACCGTATTGGCTCGCCGTTTTTTCGGAAAACAAACAAAGTATCTGCGCCAATTCGGCGTTTTGTCCAACGACAAAGGTGTCTAATGACGGCGGTAGTTCGGCGTCAAGGTCTAACAAAAGTTGTCTCATCATTACTTCAATTACATTTATGTTTGGCGATAAAAACTACTGCTGAGGTAGGAAGCACGTAAATGCTTCATCGCGACTGAGACAATGGCGGATGCTGGTAAAGCGACCAGAATTCCGATAAATCCAAATAATTGACCGAATGCCATCAAGGCAAAAATTACTGCCAAGGGATGCAAGCCAATGCGTTCTCCGACCAGCTTGGGCGTTAAATAGAAGCCTTCGATCACTTGACCAAAACCGTAGACGATAGCAACCGCGATCAAGCCGTGCAAATCATTAAATTGCAAAACTGCTGTGACGAGGGCCAAGAATAGACCAAACCCGAAACCGAGATAGGGAATAAATACTAAGAGACCAGTTAATACGCCAACCGGTAAGGCGAGGTCGAAGCGTGCAATCCACAAGGCCACCGAATAGTAGATGGAGAGTACCAGCATCACCATGAGTTGACCGTGTAAATATTGACCAAGCAAGGAATCGACTTCATTGCCCCAAGAGAGAGCATTCTGTAGCCAGCGCCGCGGAATAAAATTTTTGATCCTATGCACTAAAGCGTGCCAGTCGACCAAGAGATAATACAAAACGATAGGTATTAGCATTAGATTGGCGATGATTCCCAGAACAGCCGTACCACCTACGCGTATCGAAGATAGCACCGCTTTACCAATGACATCGCCGCTTGAGGCTAAATGTTCTGATACCAAGGCCTTGAAGCCTTCAGCGTCAATTTTATTATTTATGCCCAAATCGTTCAGGATGGGCGTAATCATGGCGTTAAATCGTTCTAGAAACAAAGGAATTTGATTTTGAAGCTGTGGAATTTCTTTCTGAAAAATTGGAACCATGATGAGAAAGAAAGCAAAGATGACGGCGATCAGGACTAAAAGAACGATCATCACAGCGAGAGAACGAGGTACTACGCGCTTCCCAATTTTAAGTCTGCTAAGGCGATCAACAAAGGGATTTAAAATATAGGCAAGGGTAGCAGCCACGACAAATGGCATCAAAATAGGGCCGAGAAGTGATAGTAAAAGCACAAAACCTGTGGCGACACCTAGCCATATAATGCTTTGTTTTTGGTTCGCTGTGAGCTTAAATGACATGGTTTGCTTCTCGTTAATGCGCCTGATTTGCCTAAAAACTAGGTAAACCTCAGGTCGATTTGTTAAAATAGCGGTTTTCGGTCTTCTCGTTTCGTATTCTGTCTTCTCTCCATGCTTATTTGGAATAGTGTAAGTCAACAGATCGAACAGAAAACCAAGGAAATTTGGCAATTCCGCTATTTTACCGCCTCAAGCCCCTACTGACGAATATCCTATGAGCACAAATACTCCTGTTTCTCTTTCTTATGCCGACGCTGGTGTCGATATGGTCGCTGGTGACGCCCTCGTCGATGCGATTAAGCCCTTTGCTAAACGCACGATGCGCGAAGGCGTGATGGCTGGCATCGGCGGTTTTGGTGCGATGTTTGAAGTCAGCAAAAAATACAAAGAACCAGTGTTGGTTTCTGGTACGGATGGTGTTGGTACAAAGTTGAAATTGGCTTTTCATTTGAATCGTCATGACACGGTAGGTATCGATTTAGTGGCGATGAGCGTCAACGATATCTTGGTACAAGGTGCAGAACCTCTGTTCTTCCTCGATTATTTCGCTTGCGGCAAACTCGATGTTGCAACGGCTACCGATGTGATTAAAGGCATTGCATTTGGTTGCGAACAAGCTGGTTGTGCATTGATTGGTGGCGAAACGGCGGAAATGCCTTCGATGTATCCTGAAGGCGAATACGATTTAGCCGGTTTTGCGGTGGGTGCGGTAGAGAAGTCTAAAATTATCGACGGCAGCAAGATTGTTCCGGGTGACGTGATTCTTGGTTTGGCTTCTTCCGGTATTCACTCCAATGGTTTTTCTTTAGTACGTAAGATTATTGAAGTTGCGAATCCGGATTTGAACGCAGATTTCCACGGACGTAGTCTGGCGGATGCGTTGATCGCTCCAACGCGTATCTATGTCAAACCACTGCTGGCGTTGATGGCCAGCATGGAAGTTAAGGGCATGGCACACATCACGGGTGGCGGTTTAGTTGAAAACGTACCGCGCGTCTTGGGCGACAAGTTGACTGCGGTACTTGATAGCACAGCATGGGAAATGCCACCTCTGTTCAAATGGTTGCAACAACATGGCGGTGTGGCAGACGCTGAAATGCACCGCGTATTCAACTGCGGTATTGGTATGGTTGTCATCGTCGCTGCAGATCAAGCAGAGGCAGCGATGGCACAACTGGCTGCAGCTGGTGAAACTGTTTACAAAATTGGTGCAATCCGTGCACGTGAAGGTAATGAACATCAGACCATCGTCGTTTAATCGTCGTTTAATCGTTGTTCAATCGAATAGTTCGTTAAAAAAACAGGCCAGGCGGCCTGTTTTTTTCGTCAAAGTATCGCAGCGACACGCTGAGTTGTTTATTGCGATAAAGATTCCCAAAGATTATCCCAATCCTCTCCTTTGAAAGTGCCTTCGCGGCGGAGAATAATTTCCCCCTTACTGTTGATCACGAAGTGAGTTGGATCGCTGCTGATGTTGCCAAAACCCTCGATTGCTTTCAGGTTCGCTTTCCACAGTAGTGGGAATTGTTGATTTTTGGGTGCGCTGAGAGCAACTATTTTTGCATAAGTTTCAAAATCGCCTTTGGTTTTGTCAGTATTAATCCCGACCAAAACAAATTTCTTGTTCATATTGTCACGATAAAATTCACGCATGAGTTTGAGGTCTCGGGCGCAAACACTGCATCCTGCACTATAAAAACTGAGGAGGACTGTCTTTCCGGAATAGTTTTTTAAATCAAAGGCGACACCATTGCTATCGACACCGATGAGTTTCGTGGTGGTTGTTATAGTTGAAGATTTAGCTTGGGCGCTATAGGCGCTCGCGAGACTAAGATGAGCGGAGAGAATAAAGCCGAGTGCGATCAGTAATGTTTTTTTCATAGCATAGCGAGATTGGATTAAAAGGTACAATAGTCTAACGCATTTAACTTTAGTCGGTTTGTTCCGTCCAAGCTTACAGGAACAATTCGAGAATAATCGCTTTTCCGATGGAATTCCCAAGGTGTTTCCTAAACTCACATGTTTTAATTTTAGGATTAGTTTTTGATGAGACGTATGTTTTTCCAAGCACGCTCACGTTCAGCTAGAGCACTACTCATGGCATTCGCATTGAGTGCTGGTGGCAAGGCAATTAAGCTGGCTGCGCAGCTACCCGTTTGGGCGTAGTGAATGGCGTGGGTGAGCATCCCTTCATTGCTGTTTCCAAGAGAATTTTCTAAATCGTCAGGTGCTGGGCAAGTAGGGGCGAAACCATTGACATACCCACCATTGCCTACATCATTTACACCTGAGAATTCGATAGCAAAATAAGCCGCGCCGCAATTATCTGCTTGTATAAAACCATAAGGTTTGCCGCAGCTAGTGGCGCCTATCGTAATGACTTTGACGAAAGGCGATAAACCATTGATGATCGATTCACTGGCAGAGCAAGTGCGAGAGGAGGTTAACACGAAAACGCGGCTTAAATTGAGTTGCGGGAGTGTTTGCCCATTACGTGCCTTGCTACTGTAAAGATCTCGGCTTTGCGAAGTCTTTTCAGGATGTTTGTCATTAAATTGAAGTTGTTCAAAGACCCGTCCTTGTGCTTTGTTGCCTGCGATCATCGATGCAACTTCGTTAGCAATATATAAATAACCACCACCGTTGTAGCGTAAATCGATCACTAGATCGTCGATGCCACTTTGTTTGAACTGCTGCATGGCGTTGATCAGTGGTGTTTCTGCGGTCGCGATGTGATCGGTAAAGACCAAATAGCCTAATTTACGTTGGGTGTCGGTGGTAATAATGGAATTTTGTAGGACCGGAAAACTGGTGATTGATGTAGAAATTAATTCTACTGTGCGGGCATTCACCGTGCCATTGTCTTTTACTTGCAATACGGTTTTTACACCTGCCTTGTCAGGATACAAGGCAGCAATTTGCGTATCTCGGGAGAGCGTCTCAATCGCTGCGCCATTGATGCCAATAATTCGCGCACCTCGTTGCAAATTCTGTTGTGCAGCAGGTGAATTAGGTTGTACATAGGTCACGCGCAAACTGCCATTTTGATTCACTAATTCATAGCCAAAGCCAATTTCCACGCCCGAATCAAAATAATTGTTAATCTCTTCGGAGTCGCCAGTAAAACTGAAACGATCTTTCGATTTCACTAACAATGCATCAAAATAGGCTTCAGGGCTGGTGTAATTAGCGACTGGTACATCCACGATTTCTTTGTACCAGAGATATACATCATTGAGGTGGGCGCGAACCCATGCTTTTTCTCCTGACGGCGTGCAGATATTGGCTAATTGATCGGGGTTGCCGATGCTGCCATTGCCCGAGCTACCTCCATTTACCACGCTACACAAGGGACTATTATTGTTGCATGTGTTGATGGTGGCTGGCGTGCTACTACCGCCGCCACAGCTGCTCAGCATTAGTGAACTTGTTAGCAAGGCAGTGTAAGTGAAGATTTTTTTAAAATTCAACATGGTCACCTTTGCTCCGCAATCGAAAATTGTTGGTGTTGATAATGTGGGTAACTACGCGCCGCCAAGTATAATTCAAGAAACCGCAATCTTGTGTGAGGTACAAAGTGTAACAGCGGTGCATGAGTTACTCGTCATACAATCAAATAAATACTATGACTAATTTGGTTCTGTTGCGATTGGAGTTCAGGGGCGATGTGCCCGTTGCCTCGAAATATGTTTTGGAGAAAATATGTCAATTAGGCGTTGTGCTTGGGCGAATCCTGCCAATCCGCTGTATCTCGAATACCATGACCATGAATGGGGTGTGCCTTGTCACGATGAACGCCAGTTATTCGAAATGCTCAATTTAGAGGGCGCACAAGCAGGCTTGAGCTGGGAAACCGTGCTTAATAAGCGCGAAAATTATCGACTTGCCTTCGATCGCTTTGATCCTAAGAAAATCATTAAATACGATGAGGCTAAAATCGAAAGCCTAATGCAAAACGCGGGCATTATTCGTAATCGTCTCAAAATCAATGCGGTGATCGTCAATGCACGAGCCTATCTCGAATTGTGTAAAGAATTTGGTAGTCTCGATGCCTACCTCTGGGGGTATATTGATGGAAAACCCTTGGTCAATCTCGATGGCCACGTTGTGACTAGCCCTCTGTCAGATCAAATTTCAAAAGATCTCAAAAAGCGCGGATTTAAGTTCGTCGGGTCGACTATTATTTATGCCTATATGCAGGCCATTGGTATGGTCAGTGATCATGCTCGCGAATGTGATTGGCATCCCAAGAATCGTCAAAAAAATTGAATAAATGAGTTTGAAGCAAACAAAAAAAGCCGTGAAGAAAAAAACCGATGCCAATGAGCATCCTGATGTCTTTGTGTCTGAGTTTCGTGGCGTTCGCTCCTTGCATTTGGCGAGCGAAGTTAATTCAGATACCTCTGTTGCGCCAATTCAAGGTTCCATGCGTTTAGCGGTACCAGACCAAATTGAACTGGAATACGTACAGCAAATGAATTTGTGGATGCTGTTCAACATGGTTCCGAACCATATTGTTCAGCTGGGCCTGGGTGCCGCATCCTTGACGAAGTTTTGCTACCGGAATTTTCCACAAGCCAAGGTCACTGCGGTCGACTTAAACCCCAAAGTGATTGCCATGTGTCGCGAGCAATTCAAATTACCCGATGATGATGAACGCCTACAAGTATTGGAAATGGATGCCTTCGATTTTGTCAGGCAAAAGCAACGTCATGGCAGCATCGATGTGATTCAAGTTGATCTGTATGATGCGGAGGCAGAAGGTCCCGTGTTGGATAGTCCTGAGTTTTACCAAGCCTGTGCCGATTGTTTAAATCAGACAGGGATGCTGACAGTAAATTTGTTTGCCAATGATTTGCAAAGGCAGAAAAATATCGAAGCAATGCAAGCCTGTTTTGATGTGGTAGTGTGGTTGCCTGAGGTACATGATGCAAACGTCGTCGCCATTGCATTCAAGACTGCTCCCGAGGTTGATTTCGATGTCTTATATCAACGCGCCGCGATTTTGCGCGTCAATTACAAATTACAAGCGCCGGTTTGGGTTAACGGCTTGAAAGCGTGGATGTTGCGTGATTAGGGCAAATGAAGTTAGGGAACTTCTTGGTAAAGACTTAGTCAGAGTGCTTTGTGCATATCAAATAAAGTAGGTCAAAATTAATTTCCTAGGGATGAATAATGAATATGAATAAGAAAACGTGGATAGTCAGTGCGGGCCTCATGGCTATGCAATTGGCTTTTGCAGGTAGTGTTTGGGCGCAAAAGGCAGAAACCAAAGATGCGGCGATTCCACCGGCTGTACAGGCGACCCTGAATCAAATTTCAGCGCAGTCTATGCGTGGCCATATGGGGTTTTTGGCCTCAGATTTGCTCGAAGGTCGCAATACGCCATCACGCGGCTTAGATTTGGCGGCTGAATACATCGCTGCGCAATTTAAGGTTGCTGGCCTCGAGCCTGCTGGCGACAATGGATATTTTCAAATGGCCGATTGGGATGAGTTGGCGAAAAATCTGCCTCGTCGTCCAGGAACGCCACCACCACCTGCAAAAGCAGAAGGCGTACCGCATGATATGGTAAAAAATGTGGTCGGTGTTTTACGCGGCTCAGATCCTGTCTTGAAAGATACTTATGTACTGGTGACGGCTCACTACGATCATATCGGTATGAAACCAAGCGGTGATGGAGATCGTATTTTTAATGGCGCTAACGATGATGCCAGTGGTACGGTTTCCGTCATCGAATTAGCAAAAGCTTTCGCAAGTATGAAAGAGCGTCCAAAACGTTCGATAGTCTTCATGACTTTCTTTGGCGAGGAAAAAGGCTTGGTGGGTTCTCGTTATTACGGCGCGCATCCTATTTTCCCAATTGAAAAAACGGTCGCTGGTATCAACATTGAACAAGTAGGACGTACCGACGATTCAGAAGGGCCACAAGTGGCATCGGTAGGTGTTACAGGTTTCGATTTTTCTGAAGTTGGTGCCATCATCAAAGCGGCTGGTGTGAAAACCGGTATCAATGTGTGGAAACATCCAGTGAATAGCGACCGTTATTTTGGGCAAAGTGATAACCAAGCTTTAGCAGATCAAGGCATTCCAGCACACACCATCAGTGTGGCCTACGGTTTTCCTGACTACCATGGCGTAGGAGATGAAGCCAATAAGATTGACTACGAGAATATGGCAAAAGTTGATCGTGCAGTGGCGTTGGCAGTAGCAACAATTGCGAACGATAGCAATACACCAAAATGGGATGCTGCAAATCCGAAAGCTGCCAAGTATTTGAAAGCGTGGAAAGAGCGCCAAGGCGTGCAATAAGATGTGGAAGTAGTGAAAGGCGCAGATATTTTCTGCGCCTTTTTCTTTGAGTTTTTGATGATCAGTGTGATTTGTGAGAGGTGATTCTTATTCGATAAAGTGGAATCATCGATGTGCAATCATAGAAGTAGAATCGCCAAAGTGGAATGCCATGATAAATTTGAATTCGCCAAGTAAAAAATTAAGCCTCATCAGCTATAGCATAGTCGCTGTAGTATGCGTTTTGCAGCAGGCACCCATTCATGCCGCTGACAAGACATCGTGGCCGCAGACACGTTTTGAACAGAATAATTATCAGACGACAAGCACCGTTGCCGATGTGGATATTTTCATGTCGGCCTTGATGAAAAAAGACAAGTCTTTACAAGTTTATTTGCCGAAGAATGCACCGCGTACCACAGAGACTGGTCAGCCATTGAATGCTTGGCGTTTGGCATCGACAGGCAAAGATCCTTTGCGTGTGTACATCAATGCAG
Source organism: uncultured Oxalobacteraceae bacterium (assembly GCA_937996605.1). Lineage (GTDB taxonomy): Bacteria > Pseudomonadota > Gammaproteobacteria > Burkholderiales > Burkholderiaceae_D > Undibacterium. The sequence continues at coordinate 8,121 of CALKVB010000140.1, forward strand.
GGATACATGCGGGTGAGGTCGAAGGTAAAGATGCAATGCAGTTGATTATGCGTGAGCTGGTGCAGGGTAAATATCCAGACATTCGCCAAGCAATTGAAATCGTGACATTGCCCACCTATAACGCTGACGGTGCTGATGCACAAGATCCAGCCAATCGTCGTTATCAGCCAAACCCTGAGGGCGGGGTAGGGCCACGTGAGAATGCATTGGGGATCGATCTCAACCGTGACATGATGAAGGCTGCAGCAGCGAATACGCGTTGGATGCTAGCCATGTATCAAGATTTTCAACCTGCCGCGGTATTTGATTTGCACACGACTAATGGCAGTTATCATGGTTTTCATATTACTTACGAACCCGCATGGGCGACGGGTGGCGATGCCGATTTGCAGAGCCTCAATCGTACCATGCTGACCGATGTGCGAGCGACCATGGCGGGACGTGGCATGCCAACCTACGACTACGGTAATTTTCGCTTCAACAAAGATAAACAGATTGATGGCTGGGAATCCGCATTTTCCACGCCTAATTTGGTCAGTAATTATCCGACCTTGCAATATGCATTAGGTGTCTTGGTCGAGACCTATGTGTATCGTAGTTATCCGCAACGAATCGAAGACAATCGTTTGTATGTCGTTGAATTGTTGCGTTGGTTAGCCGCGCACAAAGACGCAGTCAAGAAAGAGCAAGCGGCTGCACGTGAGCGTTGGGCAGAACAATGGAAAATGCAAAACGCACGCCTGCCTTTACGCACAGAAATGACACTGGCAGAAAACTACCAATTTGAAGTCGTCGATCCGATTAAAGACAGCAATGGTCAAATTATTGGTGAAAAATCAAGAACCAAATTGGACTTGCCTGCCTATGTGGCATTTAAGGCTGTTGATGAAATCGCGATACCGCAAGGCTATCTGGTTGATCCAGCCTACGCCGAAAAGTTGCGTCCGATTCTTGAAGCTCATGGTTTAAAAGTATATCCAGGTACTGCAAGGCCAAAGGGACAAAACTTGATGTATTTTCATGAGTCCGAACGACAAGTCGCGAAAGATACTTTTCAAGGTATATTTACCGTACAGATAAAAGGGGCGTGGAAAGAGCAGTTGCCTGAGAAGCGAGCAGGCTACACTTGGACCAAAGACACTTTAGACCGTGCCTTGTATGTGCCCTTGAATCAGCCTTTAGGGCGTTTGGGATTTTATTTGCTTGATCCACGAAGTGCAGATGGCTTGGTGTATTGGGGTTATTTGCATGCCTACTACGCGCGCGGTAAAGGTATGTGGGGAGAACCCCCACGTCAACCTATACTCGCTATCGGAGGCATGGCGAGCGGTGCCGAGAGGGCAGCAGAAAGCCGTAAGCCTGAACGTGTGCAAGAATAAAATGCGGTGAATTGTTTTTGTGTGACCAAGAAAATGTCTGCTTGTTGATGGCCGCCTAAGGCGTATTTTGTGACCTGCCTTGCGACGTATCTTGTGCTTCCATGATCCGAATCAGACAAGAACGCGCGCCATCGATACGCAGCAGATCGCCATTATTGAGCTCGGTTAGTATTCCAGGAATATTCACAATAGTGGGAATCCCCAACTCGCGCGCCACAATGGCACTATGGGATAGATATCCGCCTGTTTCAACGACGACGCCACCAGCCTTCAAAAATAATCCTAACCAGCTTGGATCGGTTGAGGCGGCTATCATGATTTCGCCTTGCTGTAAGTCATTTATCTGTGAGGGATGATGAATTTTTCTAGCATGGCCTTCGTAACTGGTCATGCTAATAGCGATACCCTCCCATATTTTCCCGTCTTTTCCCAAGGTTTTTTCACGCGCATTGTTGCTGGTGTTGGTGGCTGAGACTTGACTAGTTGCCGTTGCAGCTCCTCCCTCATACACCAAATCAGGTCCTGGATGCTGTTGCCATTGTTGGATGAGATTGAGTCGGTCTAGGATGCGCTTTTGAATTGCGACAGCAGAAAGACTACCCTCTATTGCGGCGCGCATCTCATTTGGACTCAAATGAAAAATCTGTGTTGCTTCTTGTAAGATCTGACGTTGTTGGAATCGTCGCCCCAACTCCAAAGTGAGACTCCGACAACGTTCAAGTACTTTCGCAAAACTACTGCGCGCTAATTCACGTTGGTTACATTCGAGTTTGGCTTGCTTTTGCAATAGCTTGATTAGGATTCTTTGCCCGAGAGGGAGGTGTTCTTTGATTAGTTGCTTGGCCCAAGCTTGTTGTTCTGCTTGTCGCTCACGCAGCAGTTGAGCGTCGGTATCGCCAAGGTTCAGCAGCGTTTGATGTAGCTCTTCTGGGGCCTCGCGCCAACTCGGGCGTGAGACGTAAGATTCATAGTTGCCGCGATGACCAAATAATTGCATGAATCGACGATAGGCTTGGGCGAAAGCGCGGTTATCGTCTGCCTCAAAGATCTCGCTTAGATTTTGTTTCAATTGCAGTTGTTGTTGGGCTTCGCTATCGGTAGCAGCAAGTTCGGCCAATGACATCATATCGTAGGCTTGTTTGGCGCTAATACTCTCTTCGCCCTCGGTCATCAGCGCGGCCACAATAGCATCCATATGCTGCCGTTGTTCTGCTGGTAGTGCGAGCAAAAGTCGTTTACGTAATTCCATCAAACTACCGCTCGCACCTTGCATCATGCACATGCCAGATCGATCGGTGTAGCTGTGATGAGCTCGATCAATAAGCTCTGCAAACAAGGCAGTTTCGCTAAGGCTTGCTAAGTTTTGCGAATGCCACTTCGGCGCTTCGAGGTCGATCGCTGCAACCTCAATTAAGCCTTTCTTTCTGGCGCGGTTATACAATGCCAAAGCCTTGGCCATATTGATGCTAACACCCAGGCGCTCGCGCCAATTTTGGGGAGGGGCTTGAATACATGCTTGATGGCCACCGATAATGAAATTGACTTCTTGTGGTGCGATGCCAAATCCTTCATAGATTTCCCATTGAATCAAGCTGGCATTGAGGTAAGCGTGTCCCTGAAAAAAAGCAATCCTTTGTGCACCCTCGAGTAGTTGATGCCCCACCACATGATGAGGTACGCTTAGCATATGATTGACTGCAGCTTGCATTACCGTGGTTTCGCTGACGGTCACGGGGTAGGGTAAGATTTCGCGGGTGTTGCCGCGAGTCCAAATAAAACCTTGATCTTGAATTGGTGAATACGAATAGCAAGGTTTGCTCGTAATAGGGCGCGCTTGTACCAGCGTAAATTGTTGGCCATCAAACACCCATTCGATATCCAGCCATGGCTCGCTGTAATTGAATGCATAAGCGGCATCGATGGCAATCTGCGCTAATTCTATCGCTTGCGCATCGCTCAGACAGCTCTTCTGTTGTTGACTGGTTTGTAGTCTAGACGCGCGTCGAGAAATCACTCGCCAGTTTGTGCAACCCCAGTTTCTTTGTATGGTGATATCTTCACCATCGGTTTCGCCTGCGACTAGACGATCTGCAAGACCTTTGGTAGCACTAATTACGATTTGATCTTCACGACCACTCTTGGGGTGACGGGTAAAAATGATGCCGGCACTCTGTGCGCGGAGCATAGGCATTAAGATCACTGCCATAGCCGCGCTATTGTGAGCGATGTTGAGGTGTTGACGATAAGCGCAGGCTTGTACTGTCCAGACTGAGGTGATTACCTGCAAAATTGCGCTGCTAATCTGTTCGACACCTACAGCGTTAAGGACACTGTCATGAATACCAGCGAACGAGGCTTGCTTAGAGTCTTCGCCTGGCGCTGATGAGCGAACCGCCAAGGCAGTGTTTAGCCAAGCATGCTGTTGGAGCAGCGTACCGATCAATTGATGCAATGTTTCCGTATTGGCTTGATCGATCATGGCCGAACGTAAGGCGGGTAGTGCATCCCATCGTTGCTCTTGAGCGGCATCAATTGCTGCTTGCCATAGCCCATCAGGAATAAGCTGTCGGCAATCGAAAGTTGGTATCACTATACCTTTTGCGCTCGGACAACCGTAACGTGCTAATGCAGCCAATTGTGCAGCTTTGCCGCCAACTTCACTGATACCACGTTCCCACGCCAGTGGCCATTCATAGTGGTTGATAGTTGATTGTGTACCAGTCATGTTTTTGCTACGCCTATATTGTTTGCCGCAGCTCCTTGGAAAAAGAGATCAAGCATGCGTTGATGTAAGTCTTGTAGTTGACAATTGGGTTGCGCTAGCCATTGAAATAAATCAGCAGATCGCAGGAAATTTAAGTAGTTCGCTAAGCTCTCAACGCTTAAATCGGCCCGTAGTTCTTGGCTTTGCTGGGCCTGTTGTAATAAGACTGTGAGCGCTTGATAGAACAAGCTTTTTTTATTCGATGCTTGTGTTACGTCGAGCTTTTGCATACGGTATTGCAAGAGCGGCGTCATATACATTTTGCGTTTCTCAAGATATTCCGCTTCTATTTTGAATAGGTAATCAAGTCGTGCCCTCAGACTTGGCAATTGCATGATTTCAATTTGGATTTTGTCTTTCTGGTCAGCCATTTCTTCCCGCAGTTGGAAGTCGAGTAGGGCTTCTTTACTCGGAAAGTATTTATAGAGTGTTGCTTTGGCCACATCGGCGGCATCAGCAATTGACTCCATCGTCACCTTAGAAAAACCGTCTTGTTCAAACATCTGCCACGCGGTATTTGCCATATGACGTAAGGCGATTGTTTGTTTGCGCTGTCTTCGATCTTCTTTGCGAAGCTCGCGATCTCGGGGGCGATCCTGGTCTTTAGCTTGCGTAGATGCCGTCGAATTTTCTGGAATTTGCTTTGATTGACTCATATTTCCCTACACACATCGGGTATTTTTTATAAAAACATACGT
>CALKVB010000141.1 GCA_937996605.1 uncultured Oxalobacteraceae bacterium
AAACTAATTGAGTTCGGACGCTGTCACTCGCTCTTCGAGTCGCCAAAACATGACCTAACAGCTTCGTATATATCGGGCGCAAGAGGTTGAAATTCGCTCATAGATGAAACAGCAAAGGCGAATCAGATCCAACAAAAGCCCTTGTTTGTTGCTAAGTCGAGATAGCGAATCTCACTTTTTGTAAGGATTTCCATACTTCAGCGACAAAGAAGCGAACCACTGGATAAAACCGTACGCAGTCGAATCGAAAGTGAATATGTCCTTGTTGACGATAGAGCACAATAGTGATCATGGTAGCCAATACTCTAAAGTGCAGATTAAAGTGCAGATTAAAGAGCAGATTAAAGAGCAGATTAAAGAGCAGATTAAAGAGCAGATTAAAGAGCAGATCGCATCGCATGTAGAGGGAGATACCACGCCACATGCATTGCGTCGTCATTGTTTCGCGGTTGTAGGGCATTTGACAATCATGGCGGATGCCGACGATCACAAGCAAGAACAACTCTTGCCGATCGACTGCTCAGCGCTTAGTTCACAACAGGCTCAAGATTTGTCCAATGCACTCCCTTTTTTAGCCTGTGGCGAAGAGTCCGCTGTACATGCCTTTGGTTCCAGTTTGCTCAAACAAGTCAGTCAAGACGAACAAGCGGCTATGTTGCGCATCGCTCAGGATGAATTTCGCCATGCTCTATGGTTGGAGCGCCTAAGGCGGGCGCTGCCGCCCCCTTGTATACATTTACCCGAACACGCGATGCAGCTTTTTTTTCGCCGCCTGTTGACGCGCGACGCCGCAAAGCACTTTGCTCGAGTGGCAGCGCTCGATGGTGCAGTTTGCCAGCTGTTGGCACCACTGTTACACCAAAGAGCGAGCATACAGTGTGCTCCTGAGCTTCGCTCGGGCTTGCTTGCGATCGTTAGAGATGAAGCGAGGCATGTCCAAGTAGCGCGGCAGATGGCCGCGCGTTTGGGTATGAGCAGTGCCGGGCAAACGGCAATCAACCAAGAGATCACGCAGGCGCTTGATGCCTTACTCTTACCGATCGCTTCAAGTTTGCAGCGACTGAGTAAACAGCACGAGGCAATCGGATGAGCAAATCGTTTGAAATTGGAAAAACATCACTGAGCAAAGGCCGCCGTCGAGTTTTGGCCGCAGCAAGTGTTTTACCTGGCGCTGCAGTCAGTAGTAAGGCCTTATGCGAAACTATTGCCGCACGATTTGACATTAAAACCAGCATTTATGCCCGGCTGTTGGCTCCCAAATTGGGCGTTGCACATCGCCATCTGTGCCGTGATTTTCATGCCGCCCATGAAGCACCGCGGCCTGGCCATCGTAACCCAGAGCTTGCCGCACTAGCTGTCCAGAAAGCCTTGAACCAAGCCGGCATCGAAGCAAACGATTTAGGGTATCTTATCAGCCATACCACCACGCCTAGCCAGCTTTTACCGCCAGGATCGTTCGAGGTAGCGCAGTTATTGAAATTTGCCGGTCCGCATATGGAGTTGCGCCAAGCCTGCACTGGTTTTGCCAATGCATTACAGATTGCTTTTGCAATGACAGCCTCTGCCGATGCCGCGCCAATTGCGATTGTTGGAAGTGAAACGGGATCTGTGTATTTTTCGCCTGAAGTACTGCGCGGCGATCAGAGCCAGTGGGTCAATTTTCTACAAATGGGAGATGGTGCCGCAGCGATTATTATTGCACCTGACTCCCCTGCCTCGGTAAAGCCAGAAACGCATCTAGGTTACATCAGTTCCGCTTATTTTGGGCAATGCCAGAATCCACCGGCTTCGGGCTTGCGTCTCTTGGTAGGTGGTTCCGACCATACCGATCACCAACCTGATCATCCTATTCTGTTTGAACACGACTTTAAGTCGGTGGCTGAGCACGGCGCCTATTTGTTAGAAGCGGGGCGTGCGATTTTGGCTCAGCAAGGTTATGCGGTTGAAGACGCCCAGTTTCTTATTCCTCATCAAGCGAGTGGTGCGCTTGCAGCATGGCTGGCACAGCGCTGGAATGTCCCCGAAGAATCTATATCGCATCATGCCAATCAAGTGGGCAATTTGGGAAGTGCCAGTATCTGGGCCGCCTTTGTCGATTTTGTTGAAACGACACAAGAAATTGAACGACGCTCACAGCAACCGGTCTTGGTATTTGGTGCTGAAGCCACCCAATATTCCTACGGGGGATTTGTTTTTGAATTCGCATAAAACGATCGTTGGTGAGCAGAGCGTTATCGCGCTGGAGAGGGTTAGCTTAGAAATCCGGAAGCGCAAGATCCTCACGGACATCTCGTTTGCCCTACAGACGCATAGTATTAGCGTGTTGTACGGTGCCAATGGCGCGGGGAAATCAAGCCTTCTCAAAATGTTGGCCGGCCTACAATCGGCCAAACATATTCGAGGTGAAATCAAAAGGAATTACCAAGGTGTTGATTGGTCTGCCTCTGGCTTGGCTTATATGCCGCAACAAGGTGGGCTGTATGATGAATTAAGCGTGATCGAGAATATAAAGTTTCGTATCGCGATGTTAGGGATAGATAATCCCAACCAACGATTGGCTGATATCGTCGAGCAGCATGGTCTGGAAAACCTAGTATCGCAAACTTTGCAGGAACTGTCTGGTGGATGGAAACAGCGGGTGGCTTTTGCAATCGCACTTATCGCTAAACCTAGGCTTTTGTTGTTAGATGAACCAACAGCAGGGGTAGATTTGGAGGCGAAAGCACATTTGTGGCGGCAGATTGAGCTCGCCAAACAAGGTGGCATGTGCGTACTGATAAGCACACACGATGCAGACGAGGCAAGCCGTGCCGATACTCTCCTCAGCCTACATCAAGGTGTGCTGCATTATTCAGGCAAGCCAAGTGAATGTAGCCGTCAATTGGGGCTGCGGAAATGGATCTTTTCGATTGAACCATATACCACAATGCAACTCACCAAAGTACATACAGCTTTATCGGCCTTGCCTGAGGTATTGTTTGTTGATGAACAAATTAATCACTTCGCTATCATTTGTCGCTCTGAAGCTAAGTTCAAGCAAACTGAGGCAAGCTTGAAAACTCATCTCCAACAGATTCTTGAACCTTGTCCTTTTCTGACTGAGAGCGAACCAAACTTCATCGATGGGCTGCGCACTTTACTTAGAACTAATACCAAGGCCGATGAGGTTTTTCCATGAATCACCAACATCAACGCAGTATGTTTATGGCGATGGCGATTAAAGAGTTTTGGCAGCTAAGTCGAGATCGCCTGACGAGTATTTTATTGATCAGCGTGCCTTTGGCACAAATCATTTTGTTTGGATTTGCGATCGAACTCACGCCGAAAAATTGGCCAGGTGCCTGGGTAATTGATGGCGTCGAAATACAACAATCGGCGACTCTCAAGACCGCTAATCGGCAATTGCAAGAGTTAGCGCTGACCAAAATACGCGAGGCCCGATGGATTTCCTTACCAGACAAAGCAAGTGGTTTAGCGCAAGCACAGGCCGATATGGTCAGTGGAAAAGTTAAGTTCATTCTGCATTTTCCAATCATGACGCAGGCTCATTTCGATCAGACTGCGCAAGTCACCTTACGTTTGGAGAGCGATGACTCAGATCCGCAAGTGCTTGCAGCGAGCGCACTGATCGTCAACAAAATTAATCAAGAACTGCGCGCCGTAAGTGCGCAGCAATCAGATCAACCGTTGATTGGCAAAGTAGAGTTGCAGTCGCGCTTTGCGATTACTGAGGGAAGTGGCGCCTATCTGGTACCCGCATTGGCGGGCGTTGTACTGACCTTAACCTTGATCTTAATGGCTGCGTTTTCACTGGTCAGAGAGCGAGAAAGAGGTACTTGGGATAGCTTGCGCAGTACACAAGTCACCGCGCCGATATTGGTATTGGGGAAAATGCTGCCGTACTTCGCGATCGGTATTTTCTTATTCTTTGTGATGCAATGTGTGTCATTTTTCCTTTTTAATAGTCCTTTCGCGAGCCTGATGCAATGGTGCGTCGCTATTTTTTTCATAGTCTGTCAATTAGGTGTTGGTGTTTGCATTTCGTTTGTTGCGAAGACGCAGATGCAAGCGATGCAAATAGGCGTATTTTTTTATCTCCCATCGATATTGCTATCCGGTTTTATGTTTCCATTTCATGCGATGCCTTCGTGGGCGAGATCGATAGGTGAGGCCTTACCTCTGACACATTTTCTACGAGTGCTACGTGCCGATCTCTTTCGTCATGCTGACACCACAACCCTTATCTCACTTGCTTGGCCTATTGTCTTGATGGCTTTTGTCTCGATCAGTGTGGCGATGGCCGTGTATCACAAGCGACTACACTGATTGTTAATCGTCGTAATGGAATAGAAGTGCCGATGTGGGATCTCAATTGAATTAGCATGATCGGCTTTGTCACCAAACAGCGATAGCACTAACTAATTGTAAGTAGGCAGAAAGCGTGGAGCAAAAAAAACATAACAAGCCCCATCCGACCTCGGATGTTTTGTCGAGTTACTTATGGGGTTGTTTAAAATTAGACAAGGGATTTATTTGTTATTTTGTTGGTCTATCAAACTTCTGAAGTTGCTTTTTACACTGACGAGTATGATTTTGATATCATTTTTTTCTGTTCATAACTCGTCCAGCCAGAATCTTGATTGTGCACTCACATCCCTCTTGTGCTTGATGTTCCCTATTACGTTCTACTTCACACAGCGCATCACACTCAATACCTTGCAGCGCCCAAAAGGTAATACGGTATCTAAGAAGGCTTCGATTTCTTGTGGAGTTTGGGCTACATAAACTAGCTGATAACAGCCCTCCCCCGTCACCTTATAGGCACTCTCAACACGCGGGTCATTCTTCAGAAAGGCTTCAAATTCGGCGAAGTTTGATTTTTCCATGAATACGGTGATGAAGTGCCTGGGCAATTGATCTTGGCGTATCGTGTAAGCACTAATCAGCCCTTGTTCCTCCATTTGTGATACGCGCGCTGCCACGGCTTGTCCGGTTAAGTGAACCTCTTTGCCGATTTGTTGCCAGGTCTTTCGACTATTTAATTTCAATTGGTTCAGAATCGCTAGATTCATTTTATCTAGTGTCATATGCAAGTCTTTCAAGTTGTAAGTGCAAGTGCGAAAACACTTACATTCATCAATTCTCAATCAATAATGTGCTCGATAAAATGTTGGCTCTACCATTTTTAAAAGAAGAGTTGTCATGACAAAAGCCTTAATTGTGATCGATGTGCAAAATGATTATTTCTCTGATGGTCATTTCCCACTGTGGAATGCAGCAGCGACCTTAGCACAAATTGAGAGTGCCATTGCGAGGGCGAGAAAGCAAGCGATGCCTGTTATTTTTGTACAGCATATCGCCAATCCCGCCAATGGCATTTCACCTTTCTTTAATCAAGGCACTCAAGGCGTGGAAATTCATCCGCGCATTTGTGCGGCGGCTCCCGATTCCCAAGTTGTGATTAAGCGGCAAGCCGATAGTTTTCTCAACACAAATTTGGATGAAATCTTGGAACAATTGGGTGTCAGTGAATTGCTTATCTGCGGCATGATGACGCAGAACTGTGTCACCCATACGGCGATTTCAAAAACGGCAGAAAAATATACTGTGCGTATTCTGTCTGATTGTTGTACTACGGTCGATGAGATGATCCATGCTATTGCGCTGCATGCGCTTGCACCGCGTGTGCCACTGATCACTGTGAGTGATGTTTGGTGATATTGTGCGTCAGAGAAAAGGGTGAACATTTAAAAAAAAATCCTTAAGCACCATCAGTGTGCTTAAGGATTTGTTTTAGGGGATTGATGTTTTTTATTCTGAGTTACTCATTGTGTCGTCAATACTAAATCAGCAGTATGACGAACTTGCAGTTGGTGATTGAGCTGGCTTAGTGGCGTGCGTTCACAATCATCAAGCGAAGATCGTTAACTTGGCTGAAAGTTGTTGACATATTGATATAGAAAAGCGAATAATTGCCGGCGAAAATATTGTTTTAAAATCATTGCTCTAAATCCATCTTTTTCTATCCCCTATGTCGGTTCATACTCATGAGCCGACCACCAAAGATCAACATGCCTGAATCCACCATCTCTACTAAGCCAAATTCCAGCACTACCATCTCAACTCAGATCAACCACGCACCAACGTTTTCATTTGGTAGTGGCATCGTTACTCTCGATCTTAAACAAAGTGAACTTGGGAACACCGTCTTAGTTCAAGCAGACGGCAAAGTTCTTCTTGCTGGTGCGCGTAGTTCGGGCACTAGCAGTTATTACTTCCTGAGCAGATTCAATGCCGATGGCTCTCTCGATCTCAGTTTTAATGGAACAGGGACGGTATTGACCACGAAAGTGGCAATTCCCGCAGAGAAGACATCGATTTATATTGAGCCTGACGGCAAGATTGTTTTTGGTGGTTATGGACTAGTTCGAGTTGATAGCTCCGGTAAAATTGATCGTGACTTTGAAATCAACAGTAGCTTCGTGGTCGATAGTACAGTTCAACAAACGGACGGTAAGTTCTTATTGGCAGGCTTTGGAACGAATACCCTGCCAGGCACTGAAAAGGATCTTTACAATTCCATGATCGCTCGCTTCGATGCGAACGGAAGCGTAGATGCAAGTTTCAATAAGACAGGTTTTCTTGAGCTTAACTTGGGCCAAGACGATACTATTGAGTCCATGGCAGCGCAGGCTGACGGGCAACTACTTCTCGTGTGTCGTATTAATAGCCAGCCGACCTTAGTGCGAGTCAGTTCTGCCGGAAAATTAGACACCACGTTTGGCGTTGGCGGCAAACTTGCCGTGAGTCAAGCTGGATGGGTAGTGCTCTCCGCGGACACCATAAAACTTCAGAGTGATGGAAAATTTTTGGTCACGGGCGTTGAATCAGGAAAGGGATATCTTGCACGATTCCTACCGAATGGGCAGCTTGATTTATCCTTTGGTGGCACGGGACATGTCCATCTTGATGGCACATCGAATTCTCTCGACTGGATTAATCCGAACGCGGTGGAGGTACAGGCAAATGGCAAAATGATAGTCGCTGGTGTGATCGACTATCCAAACAAGGCCTTCGTCGCAGTGAGAATCGACAGTGACGGTCAATTAGATAAATCCTTCAACCAAACTGGAATCTTGCGCCTAGATGATCCAGAAGTCTTAGGCGCCACAGGGATCGCGATCCAGACTGACGGTAGTATTGTATTTTCGACGACCAAAAACAATGATGCTGCCATCATCAGAGTCAGTTCCAATGGCTTGCTTGATAAATCCTTGAGTGTAAATAATTCGGTCGATGCGACGGTGAACTTTACCGGAGGCAGCTCCGCGGTAGTGCTCGACAACAACGCCAGAATTTACGACCCGGATTTACAGGGAAAAAGCTATCAAAATACTCGTTTAGTGCTTGAGCGCGTCGGTGGCGCGAATACCCAAGACGTATTTTCTGGCGCGGGAAGTTTAGTTCTCGCAGACAGCAAAGTTCAATTAAATGGTGTCAAGATTGGTAGTTACACGCAAGAAAATGGGCGACTGGAAATTCGCTTCTTGGATGTCGCAAATGAAGAATCAGTTTCGGCGACGCTAAGGCAAATCGCCTACAAGAATACCAACAGTCATACGATTAAAGATGTTGCAATCGCATGGACATTTGATGACGGCACAAACACCAGCAATAGTGCCGCAAAATCGGTATCAACAGTGAAAGTATTGGGTATCGCAAACGCAAACGCTCCCAGCTCAGCTGACAGTAACGTCATAGGTGCTGAAGATCAGGATTATATCTTTAAGGCCAGTGATTTTATTTTTAAAGATCTTGATACGGCAGATAGTCTGCAGTCGATCACCGTAACTGCTGTGCCCGCTAAAGGCGGTTTGTTCAAAGTTGATCCGCAAAATCATACGCAACGTACGATAGAAGTGGGCGACGTGATCGATATCAACGAGATTGTGAATGGTAAATTAGTGTACCGTGCGCCGCTTGATGCGAATGGCGATAATCTGAGTGACTTTAGGGTACGTGTTAGCGATGGAGCGGATTTGTCTGCAAGCGCAACGATTTCGCTAAACATCAAAGCCGTGAACGATTTGCCATCGGGTAGTGTTGAGATTCAAGGTCGCATGACCGCAGGCGAGACACTAGAACTGAAAAATAAATTAGTGGATGTGGATGGAATTGGAATCGTCGAATATCAATGGAAGGTAAATGGAATTGAGGAAGCTGGTGCCACTAAATCTAGTTTTGTATTAAATGACAGTCACGTCGGTAAGTCAATTAGCGTTACTGCATCATATACTGATGGCGGTGGTACCAAAGAACAGGTGAGTAGCACCTCCAGTAAGCCGATCGGCACTAATTTTCAAGGCAGTATCAAAGATGATTTTTTCACCAGTACATCCAAAGACGAAACCTTCAATGGCGGGCTCGGTGTCGATACGGTGACATATTCCGACAAGCTCGGAAACTATATTGTCAAAAATCGTGGTTCGCATATGGAAGTACAAAATAAGTTAGGCGCCGACGGTACAGATTACTTGCTCAATATTGAATCGATTAAGTTTTCTGACTTTACTCTTAATCTCGGTATTCAAAGTAAAGCTGCAGGCAGTAAGCCGAGCGAGATCGCCTCTCTTGTCGAGTTGTATGTATCGTTCTTTAATCGAATCCCCGAAGCGGATGGACTTTCCTACTGGATTGGGGAAATGCAGGCGGGGAAAAAAGTGAGTCAAATCGCAGAATCTTTCTTTGAGGCGGGGACCAATTTTCCTGAGTTGACCGGTTATTCAAAATCAATGTCCGACGTCGACTTCATCAATACTGTCTACCGTAACACACTCGGTCGTTCCGGTGGTGCTGACCAAGACGGTTTGAAATACTGGTCGGCGGAACTGGCGAGCGGCCATGCTACGCGTGGCTCTTTAGTCAGTACCATCTTAAACTCTGCCCATAGTTTCAAAGGTGATGCGCAATGGGGCTTTGTCGCGGATTTACTCGATAATAAAATGGCAGTCGGTATGAAGCTGGCAGTGGATTGGGGAATCGGTTATAGCAGTAATGCAGATGCGATCAGCGTCGGGATGGCGATCGCTGCGCTGATTACGCCACAGTCTACGACCCAAGCTTTGTCTGTGATTGGGGTAAATCCTGATAATTTACAACTCTACTAAACCATCTACATCAACTATCTACATAGGCTATCAATATAAGTGATTAATGGACTTCGATAGCCTGTAGGCTTGAACGAGCTTCCGGTGCAATTCAAAGTACTGACACGGGCTGTATTGTCTCGTGTCAGTCATTTTCACATATAGGATTGACCTATCGTAGAGCTAATCGTCTCAGCGTTTTCCGCGGTGAACAAGCTTGATCCGATTCGTAGTAGCAAACTTTTGTGCTAGCCTTAAATCTAGCTCTGATCTTCAAAATATCCTGAGTATCTTGAGCTTCATCTTGTATTCTGAGCGGCGCATCGAGCTGGCTATACCCCTGATGACGGCCATGTTATCAAGAACCATAACGTATCATCAAAGCCGCCAATGCCGCTGTCATTGCAGCCTTTTGTTCAGGCGCTAATTCAGTATTTAACCAAGCGCGCCCTGGTGTGTTGGCTAACTCTATCGCAGCTCGGTTACTCTGGCCGTCGTCGATTCTGAAACCGAAAATTTCAGGGATGCGAGTGCGATCGGGATGGGGATTGCCGTAAGAATAAGCGCGTATCGCATACGGCGTTTGGTTGATGATGAGCTGTCCTTTTGGGGTATCCATCTCTGAGATCAAATTTAAGATCGCAGTACCTTGCGTACTTTGCATATCGCAATCTAGGCTACTCTTCTGTGATACACCATCTACACCGAACAACCGCACCACACTACCCTCTGCTCGAATTTTACAGTGCACATCCCAACGACTCTGTGCATTGTTGATGTTGGCAAGACTAAAGCGAAAATCTGTTTTGCTACTAGTTTGTGAATACAAGCCGAGTTGAGAGCTCGAACTGGAAGTGCCGCCTTTCTTGATGCCTGTGATGGCATAGTCACCAATTTCAAAGAAACCGTCGGCAAAGAGATTATTGATCTTGTGACGCTGTTTTACCATCAAGACTTGGCTGCTGTTGGCAACATCCTGAGGTACTGTTTCTTGTACGTGAGAGATAGGCAATTGCTGGCAGGCGCTTAAAGCTAAACTGGAGGCGATAGCTAGACTGGTGAGGCTGAGGGAACGGGGAGTGAAGATAGTAAGCGTTTTCATGATGGGTCCTTAGTAGTGACGTTTATTTTGGTGCGGCGATGAAAGTAGTCTGCGGAAAAATATCGGGCTAGGCAGTAAAGACTTCCAAGGTGCCATGTCAGCAAAGGCGAGGTACTGTGTTGTAGCACTAAGTAATTAGTCAAAAAAGCTGTCAACTGAGATGCCGAAGAGAATTTGGTGAAATTAATGTTTTGACATATTTGGGAGGCATGTTGTTTTGGCTTGGCGATTGTCTGTTTTCTAGCATGATAAATTTTAAGCGATATAGCTTATGCGGTTAAATACATATCAATCGTATCAAGATAAGTTGTAAAGTACGCTACTGCTAGCAGCGTCGATGCTCGACCTTGAGTTAGGTGCATCAGTTAGGTGCATCAGTTGGGCGTTTAAGTTAGACGCTTGGATGGATCGCCTCGTGGTTTAGATGACGGATGGATTGGCGTCGTGCACGAAGAACCGCATTTTCGTGTATCTTTATCGCGCCACGGAGGATACTTTGACTACATCATTACTGCACCCAACACGACATTCAATCGGCCGCCACGCTCGTGTATTTTCTGGCTTGCGCGTGTTGCTGGTGTTAGTTTTGCTCCAGTTATTAGGCAGTTGTAGTACCGTAAGGCTAGGCTACGCCAATGCAGACACAGTGATTTACTGGTGGGCTGATGGCTATGTGGATTTCCATTCCTCGCAAAAAGCCAAAGTGAAGAAGGATATTGCACAACTTTTGAGTTGGCACCGAGCGACGCAGTTACCGCAATATGTGCACACACTGACACAGATGCAAGCCACACTTGGCGCTAATCCGGCGCCAGCCGAAATTGAAACGGTCTTTCGACAAGCGGAACAATACTCGCAAGTCATATTGTTGAAAGCAGTGCCAGAGTTAGCTGATTTACTTCTCACCATAGATGAGTCGCAGAAAAACTATTTGGCGCGTAAGTTTGATAAAAATAACGAAGAGTTTCGCGATAAGTATCTCAATCGGACACCGGAGAGACAACTCAAGGAGCGTCTAAAGAAAATCACGAAACAAGTTGACGAATGGTTAGGGAGCGTGAATCGCGAACAAGAGGCGATCATCGCGCGTTATATCGAAAAACATCCACCCAATTACGCACAATGGCTAGAAGATAGTATGGCTCGCCAACGTAGCGTATTGCGTTTGCTGACGCAAATTCAAGCGGAGAAACCTAGCCCTGACGTCGTGCAAACGATGCTACAAAAATTGATCCTATCGAGCTACGAGCCAACTGATCCTGCTGCGCGTGTCGCCATGCAGCAGCTGGTATCGGATATTCTTCGCTTATCGACCCAAGAACAAAAGAAACATGCACGCAACAAATTGCAGGATTGGATTGATGACTGTAAGTATCTTATAGCAAAGAAATGAGTGGGTTCAGCACTAATGTGGCGCTGTCACACATCCAGAGCTCAAGCATCGTAGTCTCACCACTGAGCAGCGTGAGATGAAATTGTTTGACAGCGTTGGCTTGCATTTCTGTCTTCGTCGGTATCAGCAAACAAGAAACAAATCGCTGCACGGCATACATGATTGCCCTCCCACTTTGCCCTAGGTAGAATAGATCAAGCGTCATCCAACTTCATACCACATACTTGCAGGCGAAAACCATGCCAGAAGATCTCTCCATTCTCACTCGTACTGCGAGTCCGCCAAATATTACCCTAGCCTATGGCGATGAGGCTGACCAAATTGCCGATCTTCGTTATGGCATACGCGGTAATGATTTACCCTTGCTGGTATTCATTCATGGTGGTTTTTGGAAGCCAGAATACGATCGCGCACATGCCGAAGCGATGTCAACCGCATTAGCGCAAGCGGGATGGACGACACTGACGTTGGAATATCGACGCATCTCTGGTCAGCCAGATGTAACCACGCAAGACCTAATCTCCGCGCTCGACACTTTGCCTGCGCGTATCACGGCGCATAACGGTAAGTTGTTATTGGTCGGCCATTCAGCCGGTGGGCATTTGGTGTTGTGGGCTGCTGCGCAAAACAGCCAAGCGCCAATACAGGGCGTGCTCGCCTTAGCGCCGGCAGCAGATCTAGAAATGGCACATGCTCTGAATTTGGGCGATGGTGCGGTACAACGCTTCTTAGGTGAAGAGCCCCGTAAACGCCGAGACTTGAATCCGATGTGGATGCCTCCGCCAACGGCTGCGGTTACTATTTTGCATGGTGAGCATGACGAAATCGTACCACCCGTGGTCGCCGAGTCTTATTGCGCAAGCTTCGCCAATACGCGTATGGTGCGACTGCCTGACAATGGTCACTTTGCTTTGATTGACCCAGCGAGTGGTGCTTGGGAAGCGGTCGTACGAGAACTTGAACAGTTGACTCAGCTCTAGTCAATCAGATTCTGCTCATGTAGGACAGACATGGCACGTATCGAATATGAATTGACGATTCACGCACCAATAGCATTGGTGTATGACATCTCTCAGGACTATGTGGTGCGATATGAGTGGGATCCATTCCCGGACAATATCCGCTTGCTCAATGGTGCGCAGCACATAAAAATAGGAACTCAGGTCGCGGTGACTGCTAAGAGTGGATGGTATATGGAAGTCGAATTTGTTCAGGTAAAGCCGCCAAGCGCTGCAGCGATTAAGATGACTAAAGGCCCGATTATGCT
>CALKVB010000142.1 GCA_937996605.1 uncultured Oxalobacteraceae bacterium
GAACATCCCAGTCACCTTGCGTGATCGCTTTGACGAGTTGGAAGTTGTTGTCGTAGTGGTAGATGTGGTGATGCCCCGTGCGACTCGATTCCCATAAGAAGCTGCCATCTTTCAGGAAATGTGGCAAAGGTAAGCGCTCAGTCCATGCTGGGCTGGTTTCTTTCACGACCGCTTTGCTATTGAGTTTGGTATCATAAATACGCAGGTCTAACCATGTTTGTACGCGGTCTTGCCATGAGGCCATCAAGCGGCCATCAGGTGTCCAATCCACTTGAACAATCAAAGTTTCCTTGCCTGGATACGGGTCTTGAGTCCAACGAATTTTGCCTTTGAGATCAACCACCCCGAGCTTGGTGATAGGATTTGGGTCACCTGCTTTTGGATAACGTGTACGGTCGGTTTTGACTGGTTGTGCGTGATCACCCGACAGCGTGTAGACAGGTACTTTGGTTTCATCAAAACTCAAGAAAGCCAGTTTTTTGGAGTCAGGAGCCCAACGGAAGGCGCGGAAATCACCGCGGCCATAGACTTCTTCTTGATAGACCCAATCTAAGCGACCATTAAAGACAGTTTCGCTGCCACCGGTCGTCAAGCGTGTTTCTTTAGCGCTCGCAACGTCGGTCACATACATGTCATTGCCTTTGAGGTAGGCAACGGATTTATTGTCTGGGGAGAGCAGGGCTTCGTCTTCTTTGTCGTTTGGTGTGTTGGTTAAGGCACGTGCTTTGTTTGCTGCCAAGTCCAACAGCCAGACGTCATTTTTGTAGGTAAAAATATAGGCCTTATTTTCAGGCTTGATACGAGCACTTAGCTGATCGGCAAGCTTACCCACTTCTTTTTCATCGATTTTCGCCGCTTTCAAAATACTTAAGACGTTTCCATCGGCGGGTAAGGCAGTTTTTTCCCAAGTGGCAGGGTTCACCACGAACAACTCAGCAGCGCCCTTATTCACTTTAGACTCAATCAAGCGATTCTGGTTATCCCACGACAAACGCGTCAACGGCGCAGGGCTGAAGTTGACGCGCTCTTTGGGGTGGTACAACATCTCTAGGCTCAGCTTGCCGTCACCGGCAAAAGCCGCCGTTGCAGAGAGTCCGCTGCAGATCGTTGCTGCGACCAGACTCAGTTTAAAAGTGTGTTTCAACATGTTTCCTCCAAATATTTTTTCTTGAGGGGCTAAGTAAGCGAAATTAAATTCTTTTAGTGTTAAATCAAGCGTTTAGCTGACATTTTAAGACTGAAGTGCCGTACTTTAGTTCAATTTTTTTAGAGCGTTAATCAGTGGTGGCAGAATTTTTTCTTGCAACTCCACTTTCTTACTTTCTTGCACGTTGAGATATAAAACGTTTAAGAAGGCCTGAAGATTGTGTCGCCGTGCCAGACTCTTTTGCGTGGTTTTCTTCAGATCGAGTTCCGTTTGCAGAAGTGCGTCAAACCATTGCTGCCATCCCGCTTGGTCGATAGGCGATCGCAGCGCCAAATACAGAATCGGCATCATTAAGCGTTCACTCTCGCCATATTGATAAAAATGCTGATCGGTCTTGATCTGCGTCGCGAGTGCTTGCAACATCAACAGATGATGTTCGGTAGTGAGTGCGGGGTTGAGTGATAACTGTAGCATCCAATCGGCACCGTGGGCGACGCCATGGCGCCAACCTTGTTTTTCATCGTAACCACGGTAGTCTTTCACTGTGCTTAAATAATTTGCGGCCAGCTTCACCATCTTGTCACGTTCAAGTTCCGTCATGAATGGGGTGATGCGATCGACTCTCGCTACTTCTGCCATCACCAGCGCTGCGAACGGGCGTGCGAAATCGCTATGCTTGCTCGCTTGATTTGCGCTCAGTTCAGACTGTAATTCTGTAGAGATATGGCGAACGGTGATATCGTCGAGCAACTTAGCTCGCATCCAGAATGACAGGCTTTCAAAGGCGATCTCATCGCGTAGTGTTGGGTCTGGGCTTGAAAGACAGGCGAGCATGGCGCTGGCGAGCTGTTGGCGTCTTTGCTGATCGCTCACCTGCCATTGTTGCTGTCGTAATTCTTTGAGTGCTTGCGGCTTCATGCCCAGCGGTGCGCATTGTTCAGCACCCCGGGCAAGGTTCGATAAGCTAAGCGTGCCCAAGACGAATACAAAGACGAATACAGAAATGAAGAATCTTATCGGCATACCTGCTTCCTGTGAGTTTGTTTTAGCGAATAAAGCCTTGGATCGCTTGCATGGTACGTTGGGTTGCGCCTTGATGCTTAAGGAAGAAACCATAGGCTGTTTGTCCCATCACGCGACGAGCTTCGGGGTTGTCGAGTAATTTCTGTGCTTGCTTTAACATATCTTCTGCATGCTGCGTGCGCACGGCGCAATTGGCGGTGATGGCTTGCTCGGTGATTTCGGAAAAATTAAATGTATGTTGGCCTGTCAGTACCGCTTTGCCCATCGCGAAAGCTTCGATTAAGTTGTGGCCGCCTAGCGGCACTAAGCTACCACCAACGAAAGCGAGATCACTGGCGGCATAGTACATATACATTTCACCCATGCTGTCGCCGAGTAGAATTTGGGTGTTTTCCGGAATCGGTAATTCATCAGCATCAAGATCTAAACTTGATCGTCTAACGTAGCGTAAGTTGTGTTGTTCGATTTGAGTTGCGACCAAATCGAAACGTTGTGGATGGCGCGGCGTAATGATTAATAACGCACGTGGCAGATCCAATTTCATGAAGGCATCAAGGATTAATGTCTCTTCACCTTCACGCGTGCTGGCGCAAATGAATACGGGGCGATGATCAAAATAACTGCGGAGCTTCGCTCCACGTTCTGCCATATGCGGCGGCGGTGTGACATCGAACTTCATGTTACCTGTGATACAAAAATGCTTCACCCCAAGCGTCGCCAGGCGTTCTGCGTCAGGGCCTGATTGGGCTGCTACGTAATCGATACCATCCGCGGCCTCCACAAATAAAGAGGAGAGGCGTTGAGCTTTGCGCAGAGATCGTTCCGATAAACGCGCATTCACCAAGGTCACGGGAACTTCGGCGGCTTTACACTGGGCGATTAAATTCGGCCACACCTCGGTTTCAATCAACACGCAAATGCTAGGTTTGAAATGGCGCAAGAAGCGGCGAATCATCCAATTAATATCGTAAGGCACGAAAACTTGGGTGATGCGCTGTTCGACATTGGTAAATAAGATTTTGCCGGTACTACGCCCGACAGGCGTCATATGGCTCAGCAGAATATCGTGTTCAGGATATTGTGCCAGCAAGGCTCTAACTAATGGTTCGGCAGCCCGTGTTTCTCCAGCGGACACCGCATGTACCCAAATGCGCTTTTTGTTAGAGCAGCGAGGATAAAAGCCAAGCCGTTCCGCGATATGTTGACGGTAACCAGGTTCTTGCCTGCCGCGTATCCATAATCGTAAAAGAACAAAAGGGAGTGCGAGAGACCAAGCAAGTGAGTAGATGATGCGCATGTAAGAAAGTCATCGGCAGGGTGTTGCTGCCTGAGAGTTTGTTCGGTAGGTGCTGAATATACCCTAATTCTTAGTATTTCTTGAGAAGAATTCGTTGTTTTAGTGAAGCATGCAAGAGGAAATACAGCTTGGCACTGACATCAAAATTGTGCAACAAGTGGGCTTTGATTAATTTAGGAATGGCGCTGTTTTATATCAATTGCGAAAAGGCGTGGCGAAATTGGAGTAGTGCTAAGGTTTTTGCGGTCTTGTTTTCGTTATAATGACGTTTTGTTACTTGTTTAATTGTTATGAATTTTTATTTTCACAAACGCCTAATTCCGTCCATTGGTTTTTGCGTAGCCCTATTGAGCTTCGGCTCAACTTTCGCGCAAGGCAAACCACCGATCGATATATTTTTTCAAAACCCTAGCATCAATCAAGTGACGATGTCGCCTGATGGTAAAACTTTGGGGATGTTGGTAGCGACTAAAAACGGTCGAGTGCAGCTTGCTACTATGGATCTAGTAACGAAACAACCAAGAGTAGTGGGTGGTTTTGCGAATGCAGATATCGGCGAATTTCATTGGGTGAATAACGAACGTCTAGTGTATAGCACTTCGGATAGACAAAAAGCGCAAGGTGAGCAACGGTATTTTCCTGGCCTATTTGCAATCAATAAGGATGGTTCGGATGCTCGCACTTTGATTGAAAGAATTTGGTTTCCCGAATCAACAGCGGTGTCATCGATTAAAACAAAGTCATTGTCCGGCTTTCATTCATTTCTTGAGGTCGACGATAGCCCCGACTCAGAGAGCGTATTTGTAACCGAACCTGTGTTTAACGCAGTGTATGACGTCGAAGCTGAAAAATTAAAGCGAGTGAATACCAGAACTGGTGAGGTAGAGACTTTTCCGCGTCCGGGTAAATCGCATAGTTGGATCATTGATCATCGCGGACAGCCTCGCATTACCGTCACACAGGATTCGGGTGTCGAGCAAATCTGGTATCGCGATCCCAAACTAAATCAGTGGAAGGTGATTGCTGAATCTAAGACGTTTGGTGGCGATAATTTCACCCCATTTGAATTTGGTGTAGACGGAACGCTATATGTTCTCGACCGTCAAAATGCTGACAAGACCGCTTTGTACCGGTTTGATTTAGAGAAGAATGCGATCGACCCAACGCCTGTAGTGGCTATTGAAGGCTATGACTTTAGCGGTAATTTGATTGGCGATTTAGCGAAGGGGAAGATTACCGGTATCCGTTATCAAAACGATGCACATACGACACTTTGGCTTGATCCCCAAATGAAAAAGGTGCAAGCAGCTATTGATGCTCTTTTGCCTGCAACCATCAATCAGATTTCGATACCACGGTTCGGTTTGTTGAAGACGGTGTTGGTTCGTGCGTATTCGGATGTGCAGCCATCTTTGTACCTGATCTATAACATTGAGACCAATAAGCTGGAGCTAATTGGGTCATCGAGACCAGCGATTGATGCGACCAAAATGGCAATGCAAGACATGATTCGCTACAAAGCTAAAGATGGACTAGAAATTCCAGCCTATTTGACCTTACCGCAAGGGGGTAAAAAGAATTTGCCTATGATTGTGCTGGTACATGGAGGCCCTTACTTGCGCGGATCCAGTTGGGGTTGGGATGCGCAAGTGCAATTTTTGGCTTCACGCGGTTACGCAGTATTACAGCCTGAGTTCCGTGGGAGTACTGGTTTTGGTTTTAAGCATTTTCAAGCAGGTTGGAAGCAATGGGGTCTCGCCATGCAAGAAGATCTAGCGGACGCCGCGCGTTGGGCGATTGCTCAAGGTATCGCAGACTCTAAGCGCATCTGCATTGCAGGGGCTAGTTATGGTGGTTACGCCACTTTAATGGGGCTTGCCAAAAATCCAGATCTGTTCCAATGCGGCGTGAATTGGGTTGGTGTGACGGATTTGCGTTTGATGTACGAATCGAACTGGACCAATGACGCCTCTGAACTGTGGCAAAAATATGGAATGCCTATGATGGTAGGTGATCCAGTCACTGATGCAAAACAGTTGGCGGAGACATCGCCAGTTGAGTTAACGGATCAAATTAAGCAGCCAGTTTTACTCGCGTATGGTGCGGTAGATCATCGAGTGCCGATTGAACATGGACGAAGCTTCTATGCCAAAATCAAGAAGACAAATAATAATGTTGAATGGATACAGTACAACGAAGAAGGTCATGGCTGGGCCTTGCCTCAAACCCGAGTTGATTTCTGGACCCAGGTGGAGAAATTTCTCGAGAAATCGATCGGGAAATAGAAGTTGATTTCGAAATTGTAAATTCGAGACAAGAATAGATCGAAATAGCCAACGAGCTAGTTTAAACTTATTGGGCATAACAACCGACACTGCGACGAAGCAGTGTCGGTTTTTTATTTCTTTGGGGGGAATTTCATACCCTAACTAGCCTTAGTTCGGACAGCTTGTCTGTTGCCTCACAGCGAGTGTCTGAAAATTGCTTTACTAATAAATAGTTTAGGTTTAAAGTATTTGTTGTGAGGTCAATACTCAAAAACAAAAAAACGACCCAAACTACATTCGCCAACCCAGATTCTGGAGACATCTTGATGGCTTCTCGTTTTCCTGTTTCAGCTCATGTCGATACCTTTGCCTTTGAG
Organism: uncultured Oxalobacteraceae bacterium; assembly: GCA_937996605.1. Classification (GTDB taxonomy): domain Bacteria; phylum Pseudomonadota; class Gammaproteobacteria; order Burkholderiales; family Burkholderiaceae_D; genus Undibacterium. The sequence continues at coordinate 6,112 of CALKVB010000142.1, forward strand.
CATCTGCCACCGGTGGAGCAATGGCCTGAGCTGATTTTTTCTTTGCCTGAGCTGCAATATCCCGAACGTATCAACTGTGCTTCAGCCTTTTTGGAAGAAATGGTGCAGAAGGGGTTCGCAGACAAGCTGGCAATTCGCAGCGCGAATACGCAATGGACCTACGCCGAACTATGCGCTAAGGTCAATCAGATTGCGCATGTCTTAGTTGATGATTTGCGGTTGGTGCCGGGCAACCGCGTGCTTTTGCGTGGCGCCAATAATCCTATGATGGCAGCTTGCATTCTGGCGGTATGGAAAGTCGGTTGCATTGCGGTGCCAACCATGCCTTTGCTGCGTGCTAAAGAGCTGAGCGTGATCATCAATAAAGCGCAGATTTCCGCGGCGCTATGCTCATCTGCATTACAAGAAGAACTTAATGCGGCACAAAGTTTGAGCCCAGTGTTGCAGCAAGTGAAGTTGTTTAATACCGATGCGCCAGATAGCGTGGATGTATTGATGGCGCAGAAGTCTAGTGAATTTGCTGCTGTCGATACTGCGGCAGAAGATGTTTGTTTAATCAGTTTCACGTCTGGTACAACGGGTATGCCGAAAGGCACCATGCACTTTCATCGAGATGTGCTCGCTATTTGTGACTGCTTTCCACGTTCGATCTTGCAATCGGCGTCAAATGATGTGTTTATCGGCACGCCGCCTTTGGCTTTTACTTTCGGTTTGGGGGGATTGCTATTGTTTCCGCTACGGATAGGTGCCACCGCCGTATTGTTAGAAAAATTAACGCCGGAGACGCTCTTAAAATCGATCGACGAGTACCAAGCCAGTATCTGTTTTACTGCTCCTACTTTTTATCGACAAATGTTATCACTCGTACCGCAATTTTCTCTGCAGTCTTTGAAAAAAACGGTGTCGGCAGGTGAGGCTTTGCCTATCGCGACACGTGAGGCATGGCAAGCAGCAACGGGCTTGGTCATGATTGATGGCATAGGTGCGACGGAGATGTTGCATATCTTTATTTCTGCTGCTGGCTCAGAAGCACGGGCGGGTGCTACAGGTAAAGCCATCCCAGGTTATCAAGCTTGTGTGCTCGATGAAGAAGGTAAGCCAGCAGGCGTTGGCGTCATTGGTCGCCTCGCGGTGAAAGGCCCCACCGGTTGCCGTTATTTGGCGGATGAGCGTCAAAAAAATTATGTATTTGAGGGCTGGAATCTGACAGGCGACGCCTACGAAATGGATGCTGACGGCTATTTCCATTATCGTGCGCGTACCGACGATATGATTATTACCGCGGGTTACAACGTGGCCGGCCCTGAGGTTGAGGAAGTCTTGTTGAAACATCCCGAAGTCGCGGAATGTGCAGTTGTTGGTTTGCCCGACGAAGAACGCGGCCAGATCGTCAAAGCCTTTGTGGTGTTGCGCGATGCCAGCAAGGCTAATGACGCCTTGATCAAGACCTTGCAAGACTATGTCAAAAATAATGTGGCGCCGTACAAATACCCTCGTGCCATCGAATTTCGTGAGGCATTGCCGCGCACGGAAACAGGCAAAGTACAACGTTTTAAATTGAAGCAAGTAGGCGCTTAAAACTTCGCGCTGGTTGATGCCACGGCTTGAAAGACGAATGAAATGAATAACAAATTGCACAACGAAGACCAAGCAATGAATATCTTGTGTATTGGTGGTGGTCCGGCGGGTTTATATTTTGCACTGCTGATGAAGAAGCAAAACCCCGCGCATCGCATCACTGTGGTCGAACGTAATCGTCCTTACGACACCTTTGGCTGGGGCGTCGTGTTTTCTGATCAGACCTTGGGCAATTTAGTAAAGGCCGATGAGCCTACTGCCAAAACTATATTGCAAGCCTTCAATCATTGGGATGATATCGACGTGCATTTCAAAGGGCAGGTCGTCACCTCAGGTGGTCATGGTTTTTGCGGCATAGGGCGCAAACGCTTGCTGAACATTTTGCAAGAGCGTTGCGAACAACTAGGTGTGCAACTGGTGTTTGAGACCGATGTGCAGGATGAACAAGCATTGGCGTTGGAATATGATGCCGACATCGTGATTGCCAGTGATGGACTAAATAGCCGTATCCGCACGCGTTACGCTGACACCTATCAACCCGATATTGATACACGTAAATGTCGTTTTGTATGGTTGGGCACGAAAAAGTTGTTCTCAGCATTTACTTTCGCTTTTGAGCAAACCGAACATGGTTGGTTCCAAGCGCATGCTTATCAATACGATGGTGACACTGCAACTTTCATCGTCGAGACACCAGAAGAAGTGTGGCTGAAAGCCGGTTTGGATCAAATGTCGCAGGAACAAGCGATCGCCTTCTGTGAAAAACTGTTTGCCAAATATCTCGATGGTAATGCTCTGATGAGCAATGCTTCGCACTTACGTGGCTCTGCGAGTTGGATAAAGTTCCCGCGCATTATTTGTAAGCGCTGGGTCCATCCTCTGCAGTTAAATGGCAAAACGGTTCCTGTGGTGTTAATGGGTGATGCGGCACATACTGCCCATTTTTCGATTGGTTCCGGCACCAAATTAGCACTTGAAGATGCTATCGAACTAAGCGATTGTTTTGCGCGTCATCAGACCCAAGGAATTGCTGCAGTGATGGATGCCTATCAAGAATTGCGCTCGGTCGAAGTCTTGAAAATACAAAGTGCCGCACGAAATTCTATGGAGTGGTTTGAAAATGTCGAACGTTATACCGCCATGGAAGCGCCACAGTTTGCGTATTCGATGTTGACACGCAGCCAGCGTTTGTCGCATGAAAATCTCAAATTACGTGATGCGAATTATGTCCGTAGTTTCGAGCAGTGGATTGCCGAGCAAGCTTTCCGCCAAGCGGGATTGCCTATGCCAAAAACTAAACAAGCGATTCCACCAATGTTCACGCCGTTTAAATGTCGCGATGTGGTCTTGAATAATCGTATCGTCGTGTCGCCAATGGCGCAGTATTCGGCAGTCGATGGTGTGGCAGGAGATTACCATTTGGTGCATCTTGGTAGTCGGGCGATGGGCGGCGCAGGCTTGGTATTTGCGGAAATGACTTGTGTATCTGCAGAAGGGCGCATCACACCGGCTTGTCCAGGTCTGTATAAGCCAGAACATACAACTGCTTGGAAGCGCATTGTCGATTTCGTGCATGCCAATAGCGATGCCAAAATCGCAGTGCAGCTCGGGCATGCCGGCGCGAAGGGGGCGACGAAACGTGCATGGGATGGTATCGATCAACCATTGGACGAAGGCGCATGGCCTTTGATCTCGGCCTCTGCACAGCAGTATTTAGCGGGCGTGTCGCAGACCGCTCGCGCAGCAACGCGGGAAGAGATGCAAAAAGTGTTGCAAGACTTTGTGTCAGCTACCATCGGTGCAGATAAAGCAGGTTTCGATTGGCTAGAACTGCATTGCGCCCATGGATATTTTCTGTCGAGTTTTATTTCTCCATTGACTAACCAACGTCAAGACGAGTATGGCGGTTCTTTGGAAAATCGTTGCCGTTATCCTTTGGAAGTATTTGCCGCGATTCGCCAAGTGTGGCCGGCTTCTAAACCGATCTCCGTCAGGATTTCTGCGCACGACTGGGTTGAAGGCGGTATTACTCCCGATGATGCCGTTCAAATCGCCAAGCTATTTAAGCAAGCAGGCGCAGATATGATCGACTGCTCATCAGGCCAAGTGAGTAAGCAAGAAAAGCCAGTGTACGGACGCATGTTTCAAACGCCTTTTTCTGATCGTATTCGTAATGAAGCGCAGATCGCGACTATCGCTGTCGGTGCCATTTTTGAAGCCGACCAAGCCAATAGCATTATCGCAGCGGGGCGTGCCGATTTGTGTGCAGTGGCGCGCCCGCATTTGGCTGATCCGGCTTGGACTTTGCACGAAGCGGCAAAATTAGGCTTTACTGACATCAATTGGCCTAAGCAATACATCGCCGGCAAATTGCAGCTGGAACGCAATTTGGAACGTGACCGACAAATTGCAGCCGCTAGCCGTGCGTTGAGCCCGCAAGAGCTTGCCGCGAAATTATTGGAGGGCTAAGCATGCCGAATGAGAATACATTGCCGCCCAACCTTCAAGGCAAACACGCGCTAGTGACGGGCGGGGCAACGGGAATAGGTTTTGCTATTGCCCAGACCTTATTACAGCACGGTTTGCGTGTGACCATTACTGGACGCACTTCACGTAGTCTTGAAGATGCGGTGGCACAACTTAGTACGCATGGCGAGATACAAGCGGTCGTTATGGATGTAAGTGCCATGAGCAGCGTGGCGCAAGCGTTCATGCAGGCACGAAGCCGTTTTGGTGAAGTCGATATCCTAATTAATAATGCTGGCCAAGCGAGCTCAGCGCCATTCTTAAAGACCACGGAAGAACAGTGGCAGAATTTATTGTCAGTCAATTTAAGCGGCAGCTTTTATTGTACGCAACAAGCTTTACCTGCAATGGTAGAACGGGGATGGGGCCGCATCGTGAATGTTGCCAGCACCGCAGGGCTCAAAGGATATGCCTATGTTGCGGCATATTGTGCCGCAAAACACGGCGTGATAGGCTTGACGCGCGCTTTGGCATTAGAAGTCGCTGGTAAAGGTGTTACTGTGAATGCAGTGTGCCCTGGTTACACAGAGACCGATATCGTCAAACAAGCGATCAGTAATATCATGCAGAAAACGGGGCGCAGTGAAGAGCAGGCACGTGCCGAGCTCGCTGCATCAAATCCGCAGAAACGTTTGATTCAGCCGCAAGAAGTGGCAGATGCTGTGCTATGGCTGTGCCAGCCTTCCAGCCAATCACAGACAGGACAATCGATTGCGATTGCAGGTGGTGAGGTGATGTCATGAGCGAATATCAAGAAGGGTCAGCGCGTGAACAACTTGATCTCGAAACCCGTTTGCGAGAGGATCACCATCAGTCATTAAAGCTTTGGTTGCGTATGTTGTCGACCACCGTCATGATAGAAAACGAGATCCGTAACCGTCTTCGCGCTGAGTTCGATATTACATTGCCACGTTTCGATTTGATGGCACAGTTGGAAAGACATCCAGAAGGTTTGCGCATGGGAGAACTGTCTAAACGCATGATGGTCACAGGCGGCAATATCACTGGCATCACTGACCAGCTTGAGCAAGAAGAGTTGGTGGTGCGCGTGCCTGATCATAAAGATCGTCGCGCTTATAGCGTCAAGTTGACAAGCGCGGGACGTAAAGCATTTGCCCGTATGGCTAGTGTACACGAGGCTTGGGTCGATGAATTGTTGTCGGCTTTAGCGCCAGAACAAAAGGCCAGCATGATAGAAATGTTATCGGGTTTAAAAACGCAGTTTATGACGCCTGGCGACGACACTTCTGTGCCAACGCAAGGTCTTCGTTGATTCTTTGCTTGATACTTTAGTTTTAGTCTTAGCTTCAGTTATAGCCTTAGCTTCAGTCTTAGTTGCAGTCTTAGTTCTAGTCTTAGTTCTAGTCTTAGTTGTAGCACTAGTGAGTAAGGCAGCTAGCGTAGTAAATGAAATAGGAGTAACGCTTTGGTTAGATGCAGCCATACACATGCATAGAAATCAAAGCAGACCACGGTTTTACACCATGTGACACGAAAGACTTAAAATTTTGGAAGAATGGAGTTCCTCCCAACAGCGTTCTTTTTTGCAGAGACTGCTACAGTGTGATGAGTTGTATGGGCAGTCTTTGACGAATTTTAAGAGTGTTACATGGTTTTTTTATTTGGCTGATATGAAAAGCTGGCTAGTGTGTTGGCAGTCACCTCGACGAACAATGACTGTCTTCGGTGACACCTCTAGTTCGTGCAATCGTGCACGTGCCGTATTGTAAAGTGAAGTGATGATGAAATATATATCTGGTGAAGCAAGTACCCTAGCGGGGAACCATGTGTCTTTGGCGAATTATCAAGCGAAGCATTTTGCTTACGCTGTTTCAGGGCAAGTGGCGACCATTACCTTAAATCGACCTGAGCGAAAAAATCCGCTGACCTTTGATTCTTATGCCGAACTACGAGATTTGTTTCGCCAGATGTGTTTTGCCGACGACATCAAGGCAATCGTCATTACGGGTGCTGGTGATAATTTTTGTTCGGGCGGGGATGTGCATGAGATCATTGGGCCGCTAACGAAGCTCGATATGCCAGGCCTGTTGCGCTTCACTCAGATGACAGGCGATTTGGTCAAAGCCATGCGGGCTTGTCCGCAACCCGTGATTGCTGCGGTCGATGGCATTTGTGCTGGTGCTGGCGCGATTATCGCCATGGCTTCCGATATTCGATTGGGTACGGCGCGCAGTAAAACAGCCTTTCTTTTTACCCGTGTCGGTTTAGCCGGATGCGATATGGGTGCCTGTGCAATTTTGCCTCGCATTATTGGACAAGGCCGCGCTTCTGAATTGCTGTATAGCGGTCGTAGCATGTCGGGTGAAGAAGCCGAACGCTGGGGTTTCTTCAACCGTTTAGTCGAACCCACTGACGTAGTTAAAGATGCACAGGCTTACGCGCAGAATTTGGCGACGGGCCCTACCTTTGCGCACGCCATGACGAAAAAGATGTTGCATCAAGAATGGGATATGGGAGTCGATCAAGCGATTGACGCTGAGGCGCAAGCCCAAGCCATCTGCATGATGACGAATGATTTTCATCGTGCTTACCATGCGTTTGTGAATAAACAAAAACCAGAATTCGAAGGCGATTAAATCATGGCAGACCATAGTTATTTGAATTGGCCTTTTTTTGATGAATTGCATCGAGGTTTGCATCGTCGACTCGATGCTTGGGCTGCGACCCATATTCA
>CALKVB010000143.1 GCA_937996605.1 uncultured Oxalobacteraceae bacterium
GTTTTTGCCTTCTGTTTTCATAGCTCTTAACCTTATCTCTTTATTTGCTCTGTCCCCAATAAAAAATGTTAATAAATAATACCAGTTTTTATAAACTCTGACCCTAATTTTTCTTGTTGTTTTTCCTGTTGCGCTGCACTATTCTTGAGCCCAAGTTTGATTTTTCATTGTCTGTTTGCGAGTTTTCAAAACTTTATTTGGAAGTTCTCGCAAAACATCAGTAGGTACTTCGGTATCACGCAAAGTAGGGGAATGTTATGCACGCACAAGGTTTATACGATCCAAGTAATGAAAAAGATGCCTGCGGTGTCGGTTTTGTTGCTCACATTAAAGGTAAGAAGTCGCATGCCATCGTTGAACAAGGCCTATTGATCCTGAAAAATTTGGATCACCGTGGCGCGGTCGGTGCCGATGCCTTAATGGGTGACGGTGCGGGTGTGTTGATTCAAATCCCCGATCAATATTACCGCGAGGAAATGGCGAAGCAAGGTGTGGAATTGCCTCCACCTGGCGAGTATGGCGTGGGGATGATCTTCTTACCGAAGGAACATGCTTCGCGTTTGGCCTGTGAACAAGAAATCGAACGTGCGGTGCGTGCTGAAGGCCAAGTTGTGTTGGGCTGGCGTGATGTGCCGGTTGACCGCGACATGCCGATGTCGCCGACTGTGCGTGAAAAAGAGCCTGTGATACGTCAGATCTTTATCGGTCGCGGCCCAGACATCATGGTGACCGATGCTTTGGAACGTAAACTGTACGTGATTCGTAAATCGGCAGTACATGCGATTGAAGCTTTACACCTCTTGCATGGTAAAGAATACTTCGTGCCGTCGATGTCGGCGCGCACCATCGTCTACAAAGGCTTGCTGTTGGCGGACCAAGTCGGCGTGTACTACAAAGACTTGCAAGACGAACGTTGCGTGTCTGCTTTGGCCTTAGTGCACCAACGTTTCTCCACCAATACTTTCCCAGAATGGCCATTGGCTCACCCTTACCGCATGATTGCACACAACGGTGAGATCAATACCGTCAAAGGTAACTTCAACTGGATGCGTGCACGTGAAGGCGTGATGAAGTCCGCGGTGCTCGGCGACGATTTGCAAAAGCTGTATCCGCTGATTTTTGAAGGTCAATCCGATACGGCAAGTTTCGATAATGCGCTTGAACTCTTGGTGATGGCGGGCTATCCAATCGCTCAAGCGATGATGATGATGATTCCTGAAGCGTGGGAAAATCATACGATGATGGACGACAACCGTCGTGCCTTCTACGAATATCATGCAGCGATGATGGAACCATGGGATGGCCCAGCGGCGATGGCATTTACTGATGGTCGTCAAATCGGCGGTACTTTGGATCGCAATGGTTTGCGTCCAGCGCGTTACATTATTACTGACGATGATTTAGTGGTGATGGCATCGGAATCGGGTGTGTTGCCAATTCCAGAAGCACGCATCATCAAAAAATGGCGTCTGCAACCGGGCAAGATGTTCTTGATCGATTTGGAAGCAGGTCGCATCATCGACGATAAAGAAATCAAAGACACTTACGCGAACGCCAAGCCTTACAAGCAATGGATTAATTCAGTACGTATCAAGCTCAGTTCCTTGAAAGGCGAGCCAGACAATACGCCAGAAGCCGCGTCACTGTTGGACCGCCAGCAAGCGTTTGGTTACACTCAGGAAGATATCAAATTCTTGATGGAGCCAATGGCGGTATCGGGTGAAGAAGCGATTGGTTCTATGGGTAATGATGCTTCTTTGGCGGTGATGTCGAACAAGCTCAAACCTCTCTACAACTATTTCAAACAGTTGTTCGCGCAAGTGACGAATCCACCGATCGATCCAATCCGCGAAGCGATGGTGATGTCCTTGGTGTCTTTCATCGGCCCTAAGCCGAATCTGCTTGACACCAATAACATCAATCCACCGATGCGTTTGGAAGTATCGCAACCGATCTTGAATTTCGACGACATCGCCAAGCTGCGCAATATCAGTGCGAATACCGGCGGCAAGTTCAAATCTTATGAACTCGATATTTGCTATCCAGTCGCTTGGGGCAAAGATGGTATCGAAGCACGCTTGGCATCGATCTGCGCGGAAGTGGTTGATGCGGTGAAATCCGGTCACAACATCATGATCATCACTGATCGCAAAATGGATGCGAACTTTGTCGCGATCCCAGCTTTGTTGGCGACTTCTACCGTGCATCAACATTTGGTGAGCAAAGGTTTGCGCACCACAACCGGTCTGGTGGTAGAAACAGGTTCTGCACGTGAAACGCATCACTTTGCCTTGCTGGCTGGCTATGGCGCAGAAGCGGTACACCCTTACCTGGCGATGCAAACGCTGGCGGATATGGCGAATAAATTGAAAGATGTCGACGCAGAAAAAGCCATCTACAACTACACCAAAGCTATTGGTAAAGGCTTGCATAAAGTCATGTCGAAAATGGGTATCTCGACTTATATGTCTTATTGCGGCGCGCAGATTTTTGAAGCCGTTGGTTTGAACAAATCTTTGGTCGACAAATACTTCAAAGGCACGGCATCGAATGTCGAAGGCATAGGCGTATTTGAAGTGGCAGAAGAAGCGCTGCGCTTGCACAAGGCTGCTTTCGGTAGCGACCCTGTGTTGACGAATGCCTTGGACGCTGGCGGTGAATATGCTTTCCGTATTCGCGGCGAAGACCATATGTGGACGCCAGATTCAATTGCGAAATTGCAGCATTCCACACGTTCGAATAATTTCAATTCCTACAAAGAATACGCACAGATTATCAATGATCAATCGAAACGTCATATGACTTTGCGTGGCTTGTTTGAATTCAAAATCGATCCAAGCAAAGCAATTCCTCTGGACCAAGTCGAGCCAGCCAAAGAAATTGTCAAACGTTTCGCCACAGGCGCGATGTCTATGGGTTCTATCAGTACCGAAGCCCATGCAACATTGGCGATTGCCATGAACCGTATCGGTGGTAAATCCAACACCGGTGAGGGTGGTGAAGACCCAGCGCGTTACACACAAGAATTGAAAGGCATCCCCATCAAGCAAGGCGCGACTATGGCTTCGGTGATTGGTGCGCAAAATGTGGAGGTTGACATTCCTTTGCAAGAAGGCGATTCCTTACGCTCACGTATTAAACAAGTCGCGTCTGGACGTTTCGGTGTAACAGCAGAATACTTAACTTCCGCTGATCAGATTCAGATCAAAATGGCACAAGGCGCGAAGCCAGGTGAGGGTGGTCAGTTGCCAGGTCATAAGGTATCTGATTACATTGCGAAATTGCGTTTCTCTGTGCCAGGTGTAGGTTTGATTTCTCCTCCACCGCATCACGATATTTATTCCATCGAAGATTTGGCGCAGTTGATTCACGACTTGAAGAACGTCAATCCACGCGCATCGATCTCGGTGAAATTGGTGTCTGAAGTGGGCGTCGGTACGATTGCTGCTGGTGTGACTAAAGCGAAGTCAGATCACATCGTGATCGCTGGTCATGACGGCGGTACTGGTGCATCACCTTTGTCCTCTATCAAGCATGCAGGTACGCCGTGGGAACTTGGATTGTCTGAAGCGCAGCAAACTTTGGTCTTGAATGGCTTGCGCGGTCGTGTTCGTGTACAGGCTGATGGCCAAATGAAAACCGGTCGTGACGTGGTGATTGCAGCGATGTTGGGTGCAGATGAAATCGGTTTTGCGACCGCGCCATTGGTGGTGGAAGGTTGCATCATGATGCGCAAGTGCCATTTGAATACTTGCCCAGTGGGTGTGGCAACACAAGATCCAGAACTGCGTAAGAAATTCTCCGGTAAGCCGGAGCACGTGGTGAATTATTTCTTCTTCGTTGCAGAAGAAGCGCGTCAAATTATGGCGCAGTTGGGTATCCGCACTTACGACGAATTGATCGGCCGCGTTGATCTCTTAGACAAATCAAAAGCGATCTCGCATTGGAAAGCCAAGGGCTTAGATTTTAGCCGCATTTTCCATCAAGTTGATGCAGGCGTTGATGCAGCGGTTCGCCATGTGGAAGACCAAGATCATGGTTTGGATAAAGCACTCGACAATAAGTTGATCGCCCAAGCGAAATTAGCCTTGGAAACCGGTGAGAAAGTTTCCTTCATCCAGCCGATCAAAAACTTGAACCGTACTGTCGGTGCGATGTTGTCGGGTGAGGTAGCGAAGCGTTATGGTCATGCTGGCTTGCCTGATGACACTATCCACGTACAGTTGCAAGGTACAGCAGGTCAATCAGCTGGTGCGTTCTTGGCACGCGGTGTGACTTTGGATTTGGTTGGCGAAGGCAATGACTACGTAGGTAAAGGTTTATCTGGTGGCCGCATCATCATCCGTCCAAATACCGAATTCCGTGGTTGGGCAGTCGATAACATCATTTGCGGCAATACGGTCTTGTACGGCGCAATTGCCGGTGAGGCTTTCATCAACGGCGTAGCCGGTGAGCGTTTCGCGGTACGTAATTCTGGTGCTTTGGCGATCATCGAAGGCACGGGTGATCATGGTTGCGAATACATGACTGGCGGTACGGTCGTGGTACTCGGTGCCACAGGCCGTAACTTCGCGGCAGGTATGTCAGGCGGTATCGCGTATGTGTATGACCCAGATGGTGAATTCGCAGCGAAATGCAATATGGCGATGGTAAGTTTGGAATCCGTCTTGGCTGGCGATGAGCAAGAAAAAACCATAGATAAATCATTGTGGCACGCGAAAACACGTGGTGGTCAGCGTGAAACAGATGAAGCAATTTTGCGCGGATCAATCGAGCGTCATTTCAAACACACTGGCAGCACCCGCGCCCGCAATTTGTTGGATGACTGGGCACGCAGTCGCGCTAAATTTGTGAAGGTATTCCCGAACGAATACAAGCGCGCTTTGGCTGAGATGTATGTGGCGGAACAGGCTGCTTTGAAATTGGAAAAAGCGGCTTAAGGATTGCGATTCGGAGTAAAGCCCCCCTCTCCCGCGTGCGGGAGAGGGCTGGGGTGAGGGAGATTCAGATTGGCGAAATGCATGTTGCAAAGTGATTCGTCGGATTTTAAGAACAGACAGTGCAACAAAGTTTTTACCTTATCGACCGCCCTCATCCCCAACCCTTCTCCCGCTTGCGGGAGAAGGGCGCAAAACTCGTTAAGTTCTAAAAATTAAACACGCGCATAGCGCCTAGCAAATTAGAGGTTTTATCATGGGAAAAGTAACCGGTTTTATGGAATACCAGCGCTTGCAAGAGGCGAGCGAAGCGCCTAAAACACGTCTGAAGCATTACAAAGAATTTTTGATGCACTTGGATGATGGCCAAGCCAAAATTCAAGCTGCACGTTGTATGGATTGCGGCATTCCGTTTTGTAATAACGGCTGTCCCGTCAATAACATCATCCCTGACTGGAATGACTTAACTTACAACGGCAACTACCAACAAGCTTTGGAAGTGTTGCATTCGACGAATAACTTTCCAGAGTTCACAGGAAGAATTTGCCCTGCACCTTGCGAATCTGCTTGCACACTCGGTATCAATGAACTGCCAGTCGGCATCAAATCGATAGAGCACTTCATCATCGATAAAGGCTGGGAAAACGGTTGGGTCACACCACAAATTCCAGCGCAGAAAACTGGCAAAAAAGTTGCCATCGTTGGTTCGGGTCCAGCGGGTTTGGCAGCGGCTCAACAATTGGCGCGCGCTGGGCATGACGTCACCGTTTTCGAAAAAAATGATCGCGTCGGTGGCTTGCTACGTTACGGCATCCCTGACTTCAAGATGGAAAAATCGCATATCGATCGCCGTGTGGAACAGATGCAGGCGGAAGGCGTCACTTTCCGTACTGGCGTTTTAGTCGGTAAAGATTTTCCGAGCAATATTACGAACTGGTCGAAAGAGACAGTATCTCCCGACGAGTTGAAAAAAGAATTTGATGCCGTGATCGTCGCAGGTGGTGCGGAAGTCCCGCGCGATTTGCCTGTGCCTGGTCGTGAGCTCAAAGGTGTGCACTTCGCAATGGAATTTTTGCCGGTGCAAAATAAGGTGAATGCAGGAGACAAATATAAAGATCAGATCATGGCTAGCGGTAAGCACGTGGTCGTGATCGGTGGTGGTGATACAGGTTCAGATTGTGTGGGAACTTCGAATCGCCATGGCGCAAAATCAGTCGCTCAATTTGAACTGATGCCACAACCACCAGAGCAGGAAAATAAGCCCTTGGTATGGCCATATTGGCCAACCAAATTAAGGACATCGTCTTCTCACGAAGAGGGCTGTGACCGTGACTGGGCTGTCGCAACAAAACGCTTAGAAGGTAAAGGCGGCAAAGTAGAAAAGCTGATCGCATGCCGCGTGGAATGGAAAGACGGCAAGATGAGTGAAGTGCCTGATTCCGAATTCGAAATGAAGGCAGATTTAGTATTGTTAGCAATGGGCTTCGTATCGCCAGTCGGCCAAGTTTTAGAAGCCTTCGGTGTCGATAAAGATGCTCGCGGCAACGCGCGCGCTATGACCGAGGGGGAAGGCTGCTACAAGACCAATGTCGACAAAGTATTTGCGGCGGGCGATATGCGTCGTGGACAATCTTTAGTCGTTTGGGCAATTCGTGAAGGTCGTCAATGCGCACGTGAGGTTGATGCGTTCTTGATGGGCGAATCTGTATTGCCTCGATAAGAAAAAAGTTTTGAAAGTTTGAAGAGTAGTACCCTGTAGTAAGCTTAAGGTTACCCTCCAATGCATCTATCCGTAGCTGCTTGGAGGGTTTTTTTATTGTTTATGATCGTACAGATGGATTGTGACTAATTTTGATACAACAGAAATTGGCGATTGAAATGAGTGTTTCTTGTTCTCATAAAACTGTTTAAGATAGCGCATCCCCTTTATACGGAAGCCTTCCATGCGTTTTTTGATATTGAAAGTTTTAATCGTGATGTCGCTTGTGACGGTGCAGGCGGTGGCGCAGGATACTAAGTTGCAGCAGGTGTTATTACCAATCGACGTTAATCAAGTGCCGAAATGGAACGCACCGTATGAGTATCGTATCGCTAGCTTTGTACAAGATGAGGCAGAGAATGGCAGCGGTGCTTTGATTCTGCTATTGAGTCAAGATCAACGTAAGGTCTTTATCAATGTCAACGGCGTGACGACAGAACTCAATTCGGTGCAGAAAAATATATCTTTATCTTGCCGCGATGGGGATATCCGTCAAAACGTCTATAGCAACGGGCAAGTCCGTTTGTTGTTGAAGCTCAAACTGCATGCCGACAAGCAGTACTGTTGGGGTGGTGGTCTCGTTAGCGTGTATGTCGAAAAGCATACTCACCGATATTTGGTGAAAGGTGCAACCGCCTTATAGATTTGCCGAGTGAACCTTAGGTTTTTATAAATCGTGACAAGAGGTTGGTGGACTAGCAGCCATATTTTGTTGTATTTAGTTTCGTTTACATGTGATCTGGCCCTGATCTTTAACAAAGTCTGACAAATTCGCATTTCTCTGTGGAAATTCTCGCTCTATAATTCAAGGCTTAATTGGTTCTAATTCGTACTAATTTGAGGCTTTGTACTTGTAGAGGGGGATGCACGTGTCACTGAATATTTTTGGTCCTGGCAAGCAGTTGATGCGTAGTCTACGCATGCCTGCGAAATTTTCTATCATCATGGTTACGCTCTTGATTCCCTTGATGATGCTGTTGTACCTGTACGTCAGTAAAGCGAATGCGGATATCGACTTTGCAAAAAATGAGCGAGTTGGCGTCACTTATCATGCCCAGGTTAATCCGATTATGGATGCAGTGCTGCAGCATCGTGGGCAAGCTCTTTTGCGCTTGCTTCAAGTTGAGGACAAAGCACTGACTGAAGAAGCTGTCAAAATTGTTGAGAATGGCATCCAGAGTTTAGATAAGGATTTGCAGGTTACTGATCCATTTCAGCTCAAACCAATTCTAGCCAAAGTTAAAGAATCATGGGCTACGGCTCAACAAGGAACTTACACTGAAACCGCACAAATCACAGAAAAGTACACCAAGGTGAATGATGCCTTGGTTGAAATGCGTCGCCAAATTTCAGAATCTTCGAGCCTGGCTTTAGATCCCGATGTCGATAGTTACTATCTAATGACTGCGGCTACCGACAAACTTCCGGCAATGACAGCCAACCTCGCCCCTTTGCGTGGATTAGTGGCCTATGTTGCTGCTAACCCAGATAAGGCCGATACCACACGTACACGCATCGCCGCCTTTAGCGCCTTGATCAAACGCGATCGCGCTGATGCGAAAGATGCGCTTGATCGTGTGGCCCAAGCAAATCCGGAAGCGATGAAAAAATTGGATGTGAAAGTGTTCGATTTGACTGATGCTTATCTGAAGTTAATTCAAACTAGCATTATGGATACGGTAAGTGGCGATGCAAAAAATATTTACAGCCAAGGTAGTGCGGTCATCAATGCCAATTCGAATTTGACACACGAGAGTTTACAATCTTTAGAGAACGCATTGAACGCGCGTATTGATAGTTTGGCGCGCTATCGTAATTCTATGCTGGCTGGAGTCGCATTTGCGTTGGCGATTGCGTTCTATACTTTGTATACGTTTTACATTACTTCATTAAGTGGATTTAACAGCATGTCGAAACGCGTAAACATGCTGGGGCAGGGAGATTTGACGATGTCAAAACTTGCCATTGGTCGTGATGAAATTTCCGAGTCCATTAACATTTTCCGCAAGAGCGTGCAGGCGCTCGCCCAAATCGTATCAGGTGTACGTGAGTCTGCTGAAGCAATTAGCCTCGCGACTTCAGAGATCGCTGCAGGCAATAATGATTTGGCAGAACGCGGTGCGAAAATTGCGACCACAGTTCAACACACTGCAGAAAATATGGATTCCTTGGCAGTGAAGGTTGCCCATAACCTTGAAAATGCGAAACAAGCCGATCAACTTGCTTTGTCTGCTTTTCAGGTTGCCACAAAAGGCGGTAGCGTGGTGGCACAGGCTGTGGAAACCATGGAGAAAATCACGATCTCCTCGCGAAAAATTGGCGACATCACAGAGGTGATTAATGGCATTGCTTTCCAAACCAATATTTTGGCATTAAATGCAGCAGTGGAAGCCGCGCGCGCAGGTGAACAAGGTCGAGGCTTCGCGGTGGTTGCATCAGAAGTGCGTAGCTTGGCGCAACGTAGTGCCAGTGCAGCCAAAGAAATCGGTGATCTGATTCGCGAATCAATTCAGGACATTGAAGCCGGCGCGCGTTACGTGAATGATGCGGGTAGCACAATGAAGGAGATCGTCCAGTCGGTGCAAAACGTCACCACCATCATGGATGAAATCACTCGCGAGTCGAATGAACAATCGACGGAAATCAATGATATGGCGGAAGCGGTACGTGAAGTCGATTCAAGTACCCAGCAAAATGCAGCGATGGTAGAAGAGATTTCGGCCGCGGTCATGTCGTTGGAGGAACGCGCAAACTTCTTAGCAGAATCGGTGAAGACTTTTAAAGTTGATGCGATGCAGGGAACGAAATTGATTGGGTACTAAATTGATTGAGTATTAAAGCCAAATAAGGAAAACGCCACGGCAAGTGGATTGTCGTGGCGTTTCTTTTTGTAAGTTCAATCCAAATTAAATATGCAAAGCATGCCCCAAAGCGCGCAATGCTGCTTCTTGCACTGCTTCGCCCAAGGTAGGGTGTGAGTGGACGGTGCCTGCGACATCTTCTAAGGTCGATCCCATTTCTAGAGACAAACCAAACGCAGCACTCAGTTCAGATACGCCTTTGCCGACGGCTTGCCAGCCCAAGATTAAGTGATTGTCTTTACGTGCCACCACGCGTACAAAGCCATCGCTTGACTCTAAGGTCATGGAACGGCCATTGGCGGCAAAGGGGAACATGGTACTGATGATGTCTATACCTGCCGCTTGTGCTTCTTGTGGACATTTGCCGACGACGACTAATTCTGGGTCGGTAAAGCACACAGCAGGAATTGCCGCTGGCATGAATTGACGACGTTTGCCAGCGATGATTTCAGCGACCATTTCGCCTTGGGCCATAGCACGGTGCGCCAACATAGGCTCACCCGCAACGTCGCCAATCGCCCATACGTTGCGCATCGACGTACGGCATTGATCATCAATCTTGATGGAACGACCGTTCATATCCAGCATTAGGCTTTCAAGTCCAAAACCTTCGGTGCGCGGACGGCGCCCGACTGCAACCAAGACTTTGTCGCAAGCAAGTTCAGATTCTTCGCCAGCGCCATTCTTAATGCGTACGGCACTGTTGTCGGCGTTCATGCCTTGAACGGTGCATCCTAAGTGTACCTCTATGCCAGCCTGTTTGAGGGCGGTGCGTATAACTTTGGTGAGCTCCTCATCGTAAGCAGGCAGAATGCGATCCAAGGATTCGACCACACTGACTTCACTACCAAGTTTGCGATAAGCAATGCCGAGTTCTAAACCAATATAGCCACCACCAACCACCACCAATTTTTTGGGAATATTTGTTGGCGATAGGGCTTCAGTAGAGCTGATGACTTTGCCACCGCCAGAGCCAAACGGCATGAATGGCAGCTCGACTGCACTTGAGCCTGAGGCGATTAGTAAGTGCTCGCAAGTGATGCGTTGAATTTCTTTGCCATCTTGCATCACCGCGACGGTTTTACCATCAAGAATTTTCGCCCAGCCTTTGACAACTTGTGCGCCATTCTTTTTGAGTAGTGCGCCGACACCAGTCGTTAAACGTTTGACGATACCATCTTTCCAGCTGATGGTTTGCTCGATATTGATACTAGGTGTACTGACTTGAATTCCTAGCGCTGAGCCATGGGCGTAATGTTTGGCCTTTTCGAATTCTTCAGCGGCATGAATAATCGCTTTCGAGGGAATGCAGCCGATATTGAGACAAGTGCCACCGAGTTGATCGCCCTCGATAAGAATTGTAGGTATCTTGAGTTGTGCGGCACGAATGGCAGCGATATAACCGCCTGGGCCACCGCCGATAACGACTAGGGTTGTGGATGTTGTTTGCATGATGTGTTCCGAATTTGTATTGTCTGAATTCTGTTATGTCACATTCCCTTCTCCCGCAGGCGGGAGAAGGGCTAGGGATGAGGGTGCTTGGACGTGCCGTAAACTGCGAAAAAAATCTCTGGTAGTGCGACGACGTTTTTTACTGCCCTAAAGAGCGAAGTACATTTCTGAATCACCCTCACCCCAACCCTCTCCCGCTTGCGGGAGAGGGAGCTATTTACTCAATAAACAGCGTAGCTGGGCATTCCAAATAGCCGCGTATAGTTTGAATAAACTGTGCCGCATCCATACCATCGACCACGCGATGATCAAACGACGACGACAAATTCATCATCTTGCGCGCCACCACTTGGCCATTGCGTATCATCGGACGTTCCACCATTTTATTCACACCAATGATCGCCACTTCTGGAGAATTGATGACGGGTGTTGATACGATGCCGCCCAACGCACCCAAGCTAGAAATCGTAATGGTCGAGCCAGACAATTCTTCACGCGTTGCTTTGCCCGTACGCGCAGCTTCAGCGAGACGTCCCATTTCATTGGCGTTGCTCCATAAATCACGCGCTTCGGCATGACGTACGACAGGTACCATCAAACCTGCTGGTGTTTGTGCCGCAATGCCTAGATGAACTGCAGCAAATTGGGTGACGACACCGGCTTCATCGTCGTAACGCGCATTGATTTGTGGATAGTCACGAACGGCCAATACTACGGCACGCATCAACAGCGGCAATAAACTGAGCTTGCCACGTTCTTTGCCCCACTTTTGATTCAGCTGTGTGCGCAAAGCTTCAAGCTCAGTGACGTCAATTTCCTCGACATAAGAGAAATGCGGAATGCGGCGTTTTGCATCTTGCATTTTTTGCGCAATCTTGCGACGCAAACCGATAACAGGGATCGCTGTTTCTTCATGCAATTCGCGATAACTGCTGCCCCCCAAGCCAGCAGAAACCGGACCACGCGTCACATAGGCTTCCAAATCTTCGTGTGTAATACGCCCCGCTGTTCCTGAGCCTGGCACAAACTGAAGTTCGATACCCAAGTCCCAAGCACGGCGACGTACTGCGGGTGAGGCGATTGGCTTTTCACCATTGGCGCGCGCTGCACTTGGTACGCTGCTGTTAGATTTTGGTGCCACTGGCGCAGTGGTTGCTGGAGCGGGAGCTGACGTAACTGGAGCTGGTTTTTCCATTACAGCGGGCGCCGCTTTTGCCGCTGCCGGAGCTGGTGCTGTTGGTGCAGCAGCTACTGGCGCAGCTGCATTTGCATCCACATTCCCCGCGCCTTCCACTTCAATCCGTATCAATTCAGAACCTACCGCCATGACTTGACCAGCAGCCCCACCCAGTGCCAACACCTTGCCATGCACAGGGCTAGGAATTTCAATGGTCGCTTTATCTGTCATGACGTCCGCCATCACCTGATCTTCGACGATCATGTCGCCCACTTTGACATTCCATGCAACCAACTCAACTTCTGCAATACCTTCACCGATATCCGGCATTTTAATGACATGAATACCCATCTTATTTCTCCATCGCACGTTTAAATGCCGCGGCAACGCGGGCTGGACCAGGGAAGTAATCCCATTCTTGCGCATGCGGATAAGGCGTATCCCAGCCTGTCACGCGCTCGATTGGTGCTTCCAGATGGTAGAAACAATGCTCTTGAACTAGTGCAGTCAGTTCGGCACCAAAACCGCTGGTGCGCGTCGCTTCATGCACGATCACGCAACGTCCAGTCTTTTTCACCGACTTCAAAATCGTTGGTAGATCGAGCGGCCATAAACTACGCAAATCGATAATTTCGGCATCGATACCGCTTTCTTGCGTCGCTGCTTCCGACACCCACACCATGGTTCCATAAGTCAGTACAGTTAAGTCTTTACCTTCGCGGAAGACCGCAGCCGATTCCAGCGGCACTGTGTAATAACCTTCCGGCACATCACCCATAGGATGCTTAGACCATGGCACTACGGGTTGATCATGATGACCATTGAAAGGGCCGTTATAAATGCGCTTAGGCTCCAAAAAAATGACAGGGTCATTGTTCTCTATGGACGCGATCAACAAGCCTTTCGCATCGTAAGGGTTAGATGGCATCACAGTACGCAAACCGCAGACGTGGGTAAATACCGCCTCTGGACTTTGGCTATGGGTTTGTCCGCCATAGATACCTCCACCACAGGGTGTACGTATCGTTAACGGTGCGGTGAAATCACCGGCAGAGCGGAAACGCAAGCGCGCTGCTTCAGAAACGATTTGATCGTAAGCCGGGTAAATATAATCAGCGAATTGAATCTCGATACAAGGGCGCAAACCGTAGGCCCCCATCCCAATTGCCGCACCCACGATACCGCTTTCGGAAATCGGTGCGTCGAATACACGCGATTTGCCATATTTTTTTTGTAAACCTTCGGTGCAGCGGAATACGCCTCCGAAGTAGCCGACGTCTTGTCCAAAGACGACGACATTGTCATCACGCTCTAACATCACATCCATCGCTGATCGCAGCGCTTGGATCATGGTCATCGGCGTGGATTTGCCTTTTAGATCTTCACTCATTGCATGGTTCCCTTAGATTCCTGATTAGATGCCCAATTGTTGACGTTGTTGACGCAGATGCTCAGGCATATGCTCATAGATGTCTTCAAACATCTCCGCCGGACTAAACACATGGTTATCCGCCAGACTGCCAAGTGTTTCGGCTTCTTTCTGGGCAGCGATCACCATCGCTTCTAGTTCTTTTTGGGTATCTTCATGTTCTTGTTCGGACCATGCTCCTTGATTGATTAAATATTGTTTGAGACGCGCAATCGGATCGCCCAGCGGGAAATGGCTGGCATCATCAAGTGGACGATATTTAGATGGATCATCTGATGTGGAATGAGGGCCCGCACGATAAGTAACCCATTCAATCAAGGTAGGGCCAAGATTGTTACGTGCGCGATCCGCAGCCCATTTCGAGGCCGCATACACCGCGAGGAAATCATTACCATCGACGCGAAGGGCGGCAATGCCGCAGCCTACACCACGTGCAGCGAAGGTGGTGTTCTCACCACCTGCAATCGCTTGGAAAGTGGAAATCGCCCACTGATTATTCACAACATTCAAGATCACAGGAGCGTGATACACATGCGCGAAAGTGAGTGCGGTATCGAAGTCCGCTTCCGCAGTAGCACCGTCGCCTATCCATGCAGAAGCAATCTTAGTGTCGCCCTTGATTGCAGAAGCCATTGCCCAACCAACTGCTTGTATGTATTGGGTCGCGAGATTGCCCGAAATCGAAAAGAAGCCTGCTTCTTTAATCGAATACATGACGGGCAATTGACGACCCTTGAGTGGATCACCCTCGTTAGACAGCAATTGGCAAATCAAGCCTTTGAGCGGAACGTCGCGCACCATCAGAATACTTTGCTGACGGTAGGTCGGGAAACACATATCGTCGCGATTCAAAGCCATCGCTTGTGCCGCACCAATCGCTTCTTCACCCAAGCTTTGCATGTAGAAGGACATTTTCTTTTGACGTTGGGCGATCAGCATACGTGAGTCAAAAATACGCGTCTTCATCATCGCTCGCATCCCGGCGCGCAAGGTCTCAATACTAATATCAGGAACCCAAGGGCCGACGGCATTACCTTGCTCATCGAGCACGCGAATCAGTGAGTAGGCGATGTCACGTGTGTCGACTGGTGTCACGTCGATTTCTGGACGGCGAACTTCGCCAGCAGCAGATAAACGGAGATAAGAAAAGTCAGTTTTTTGGCCAGGGCGGGCGGTAGGTTCCGGCACGTGTAAACGTAACGGTTCTGTGTGTGGCATGGTTTGTCTCCTTGCTCAATTGTGTCGAGCAAAAGTGGTGATATTTCACTACACCTTTGTTGTGGTGCAGCATTTTTCTATAGTGATGGTGTTTGATTCTTGTGGAATGAAACACCGCGAAAGCCTTCAATCTTTCTGGCGCAAAGTATCCACAAATCGTCTGTTATTGGCAAGTAAAGTTAGGTTGTTTCTTGACCTAATTTAAGAAATTTATTGCTTGATTTATTTGTGCAAATAAGAAGTGCCAATATGGTGCATTGCCACATATTGGCATTTCCTAGGTGAGCTTAGCGAAGTGAGCTTAGGTAAGAGATGTGAATTTAGGATATCGCTAGAGGTGTTTTTCGTAACTTCATTTGCTAAACGACTTGATAGTCTCATACAGGAAAGTATCGCAAGTAGCATGGGCGATTGGACTGATTTCCTCGACCATGAAATCGATAGTTTTTAATCGCCTTAGTTCTTCGTCGATAAATTCATTGAGTGCTTTGATCGGCATCGCTGTTTCCAGTTCACCTCCTGCCATTTTCTTCACTAGCAGTGCATTGATCTCCTCCCGCAGGCTGCCGTTAGGTAGTAGCGTATCCAATAAGCGATGAAATTCAATCGGCGGCATGCTGCCGAAACGTACTATCCACAGGCAAGCAAAGATAGGTCGCAATACGTATAGGTATTTCTTTAAACGCACTTGATCCTTGTGTAGAAACTCGCGCGTGTTGTTGATCGCCATACTGACATAATGTTGAAAGCAAGCCTGAGGTTTAAAAAAGGCTTTTGCCAATTCATCATACGCGTTCATGCTAGGCGCATCACGTCGATAGACCAAAGTCGATTGCAGCCATTCCATTAATGCAGGATTACTCTTGTGTAGCAGCTGTAGGCTCTTGCGTAATTCCCAACCATTGATGTCAAGTTCTCCGAGTGGATGTTGTTCTATGCCAGTCTCGATGACATCACGACCCGCATGAACTGTGAAGTACCAAGGTTCTCGATGCACATACAAGAAACGCACATCCCAATCGCTATCAGGCGAGGCGAAACCCCAAGCGCGGCTACCAGATTCTATCGCTAAGATGATCTTGACATCGTGTTTCTGTTCTATGCTGATGAGGCGCTCTTGTATGAGAGATTCAACGGGTGTTTTTGCGCTCATATTTTCTTTCGTATTTTATTGTTCCCATCTCATTGCTCTAATTTTATTGAGCTTATTTCATAACTTCCACTCTAAAGCAGTGTGCATCAACGCGCTCAATCGCAAAATCGACATCCAAGAATGCTCGGATGATGTCGCAATTGGTAGTGAAATGTTCGCTGATCACATTCGTCGTGAAGACGCCGCCGGCTAAAGCGAGAGGAATCAATAGTTGATCGGCAATGTGTTCGCCAACTGCTGCGCTGCTTCCTAAGTAATTTTTCATCTCATCACAAGCCTGTTTTGCCACCAGTCCACTAGAGCGTGATTTGTCGCCATAGCTAGTCACGATTTCGGTATGGTGTGCTGACTGTACGGTGAGTACCAAAGCATTACCAACGCCATGCGAATTCCGTAAGCCTTGATGAATCAGATCATTCTCATCCCAATTCAAATAGCGCTGCACTTCGTTGAGCTGCGTGGTGGCGATACTTTGATCGAGATTGGCGATGATGCACAATCCATGTTGGCTAATGCGTTCGCCACGCTCCTGCAAATCTAAAGGCAGTTTTGTCTTCCATGGATTGATCGTCGCGCTGAGTTTGCCGCCACCGCCCGGATAAAAACCGTGCTTGTGCAGATGAAGTCCAGCTTCAACTTGCATTTTTTGAATGACAGGTAAAAAGCAAAATTCCAAAAATTCGAAAGAAGGCGCCATCGGTACATGGGTGCCACCTTCTATCGTAACCGTGCTTGCGGTATCGGCGAGCAACAAAGGCCACAAGATTGTTTGTAGCACGAGAGCGCAACTCCCCGCAGTCCCAATCGCGAAGGCATAATCACCCGCTCGTACCGCTTGCGGCGTGAAGACCAACTCCGTACTACCTAAGCTGTCGCCAATTACTTTCGCATTCGAGATTGCCTGCGCGGCTTTCACACAAGTCAAATGCTGGCGCAATAGCCCAGGCTTAGATCGTTTGGCACGAATATTTTTCAGTTGTACAGCCTGTTGAGTGATGATGGAAAGTGCGAGCGCTGTACGCAATATTTGCCCGCCACCTTCGCCTTGTGATGCGTCTATTTGTATCATTTTTTTATAATTAGGGCAGGTGCAGCCCATCCATCTTGTCTATTGTGTTCGTTGAATTATGGCGGGTTTTACCCGCCCTACGATGTCGTTGAAACTTATCCCTTCACACACACCACCTGCTTCAAGGTATAAACCACCTCAACCAAATCTTTCTGCGCTTGCATGACAGCGTCGATGTCTTTGTAGGCCATAGGAATTTCGTCGATCACATCGGCGTCTTTGCGGCATTCTACGCCCTCGGTTGCGCGTTGCTGATCTTCGATGGTGAATAGCTTTTTCGCTTTGGTGCGGCTCATCACACGTCCCGCACCGTGGCTGCAGGATTGGAAGCTTTCCTCGTTTCCTAAACCGCGCACGATGTAGCTACGCGCTCCCATTGAACCTGGAATAATTCCTAATTCCCCCTTCTTGGCAGACACCGCGCCTTTACGCGTGACATACACTTCTTCACCAAAATGCGTTTCTTTCTGCACGTAGTTGTGGTGGCAATTCACCGCTTCTAAATGCGTCTCGAAAGGCTTAGTGATGATCTTGCGCATGGCGTCGATCACATGTTGCATCATGATCTCACGATTGGTTTTGGCAAACTTCTGTCCCCAACCTACCGCTTTGACGTAATCACCGAAATATTTGCTACCTTCTTCAAAGTACGATAAATCTTGATCAGGGATATTGCACAAATGCTGTTGCATGTCTTTTTTTGCCAGCTCAATAAACAAAGTTCCAATCGCATTGCCTACACCACGCGAACCTGAGTGCAACATAATCCAAACAGTATCTCTTTCATCTAAACAGATTTCGATAAAGTGATTCCCTGTTCCTAAGGTACCTAAGTGTTTATGTTGATTGGTATTCTTCAATTTAGGATAGTCTGCGGTGATCTCTTTAAAGGTTGGCTCTAAGGTTTTCCACGCTTCATCCACTAAGGTAGGAGGCCTATCTCCCCATGACCCTTTATCGCGACCACCACGATTGGGCGTTCTTCCGTGTGGCACGGCTTTTTCAATTGCGGCACGCAGTGGTCCTAGGTTATCCGGCAAATCCTTAGCATTCAAAGTCGTTTTGCAGGCGATCATTCCACAACCGATATCGACACCAACCGCAGCAGGAATAATCGCTTTATGCGTCGGAATGACGCTACCGATAGTCGAACCTTTTCCCAAGTGGACATCGGGCATCACAGCCAAATGTTTGAAGATGAAAGGCATCTTGGCAGTGTTGATTAACTGTTCTTTAGCGTCGTCTTCCACAGGTACGCCTTCAGTCCACATTTTAATTGGCGCTGCATTGTCGATTTCTAGTAATTGGTAGTTTTGTGTTTTCATGTTCTTCTTTTTTAGATTGCTTACAGTATTTCGTCTTTCGTTCCCTCGCCCGCGAGCGGGAGAGGGTTAGGGTGAGGGGCGTTCAGCACAGCAAATCTGCATTTCTCGACCCAGCGTTACCAAGGATGCGCATGGTGGTTTCGTAGGGCGGGTGCAACCCGCGCCGTCCAAAGCTTGGTCTCGATAGTACTAAATTCTGGTAGCGCGGTTTGCCCCCCCGCCCTGCCATTCATCTACACCTTCAACTTAACCAAGCCATTCAAGACTTGATCTAAACCACCGAAGACCGAGATCTTATCGATACGTTCGGCGATCTTTTCAAGTGTTTCCAACTCCTTCAAACGCAACGCAGTTGGGTTATTTTCCATTACCCGTGCAGTGTTTAACATGGAGCGAGTGGCGTTGGTTTCTTCGCGTCTGCGGATGACATTCGCTTGCGCTGCTTTTTCCGCTTCTACTACTTGCGCCAACAGGAGCTTCATATCGCCCGGCAATACGATGTCCTTCACGCCTACGCTAATCACTTTCACCCCGAAGCCTTGCAATTTTTCTTGCAGGTGTTGGTTGACTACAGTATCGATCACCTGTTTGTTTTCCAGTAATTCGTCAAGGCTACGAGTTCCTACCGCGGCACGCAAGGCAAATTGCAGTTCGCGATAGATGTGTTCCGCTGGCTTCGCTAAGCGGCTGTAAGCCAACTGCGCATCTTCAAATTGCCAGTTTGCGTTTAAGTTAACCCGTAAGCTGACTTTGTCGCTGGTTAATATTTCTTGGCCTGATACCTCTAAGGCCTGCAAACGCGTATCCACCATCTCTATTTGAATATCGCGATTAAAGCGCCAGTAGGCCGTTTTTCCTGGTTGTAAAACATCGATCAACTTACCTTCGACTTTCAATAGCGCGATGTGCGATTCTTGCACCTGTACAGGTAAGATATTTTGCAAGCCGGAAATCTCTTTGCCGCGCAAAGTTGGCTGTGACAAATAGCTTAAAAGTTTGTTCGATACTTGAAAATTTTGACTGATATCGATCGTATCGAAACTTTGCTCTGCGCCGAATTTCCAAAATAATTTACGTGATCCTGGTGCCAAAATCTCCACCAAACTCTTGTTTTCATAGCGCAAAACGACTTCTTCATCGCCAACATCGACTATATGAAAATTCTCATTAACCACGTCAATTTCGTGGCGGCGTAAGGATTCTGCGCAAGCATGTTGGAAACGCACATTATCCATATCAAATATCTGTGCCGAGTATTTCCCGAAAAAATCGAAATAGCGATATTCGCCTGGCGCCAAGATCGTGGCGAATGCTTTGTCTTTAAACAGAATGGCGCGCTCGTTTTTTTGTACTTTGATTTTGATTCTCATTTTTTTCTTTCTGATTTATTTTTATTGATTCACTCAGCATTTTTTAAAAGCAGGGTGTTTTACTATGCGCGGCAATCGATGTTGTCTATAGCATTAGTTGCGAGTTTGGCGATGGTCTTGATACTTGCTTGCTGCGTATTAACCAACCTTCAGCTTTTCTCACTTCCGCAAACTAAGAGTTCAACTCTTGCGGCGAAGAGTAAGGAAGAAATCCTGCTAAGCTTCATTCTTCCCACCCTGTACTGCATTTACTACTTACGAAACACTTGTTGAGAGTGTGTTGGAGCGGGATTCGAACCCGCTACAGATCGATTATTAGTCGATTGCTCTACCAGAATGAGCTATCCATTTTGGTGGCGATGTCAGGAATCGAACCTGAGGATATTCCCCAGAATCATCGCCATACCTTAAGTTCCCTTGTTGCGGCATACCTGAAACCGATCAAATTTGGAGAAACTCCGCATTGAGGCTCATGTACCAGTAGGGCTGTTTGAACCCTAGCTATTTGCTTCAATTTTGCTTAAGACATCTTCTGTATTGCGAATTGCGTGCCAGTTTTTCGTTTGTTGATGCCAGATATTATTAAGTGATTGATTTTATGAATAATTTTATTTTTTAGGCTGATTTTGATTATTTTTCTCATTTGCTGCATACTTCTCATAATTATAAAATTAGCGTGCAATTTATAAAAATGGATAAAGTTGTTTTTGGTTTTCTGGGTACCACACTGGACGCGGGTTTTAATGCTGCGCGTTGGGAGCGTTGGCGTCCGACAGTGTCGATATGCCAGCAAGAGGATGTGTTGATTCACAAGTTGGTGCTGTTCCATGGCGGCGGCAAAGGCGATTTATTGAAATTAGTGATCGCCGATATTCAAAGGGTGTCGCCAGATACGGTGGTGGAACCGGTGCTGATGTCGATTAAAGATCCTTGGGATTTTGTCGAGGTGTATTCCGCATTGCATGACTTCGTGCGACGCTATCCGTTTGATACTCAATCTCATGAGTACTTGGTGCATATCACTACCGGTACTCACGTCGCACAGATTTGCTTGTTCTTGTTGACCGAGGCACGCTATTTCCCTGCCAAGTTATTGCAAACTTCACCGCCGCGACGCAGTGGCTTCCCAGAGACCGGACAAATCGAAGTGGTGGATCTCGATCTGTCGCAATACAATCAATTGGCGGCTCGTTTCGAGGAAGAACGTCAAGAAGATTTGTCTTTTTTGAAATTTGGTATTGCCACTAAAAATGCCAAGTTCAATCGCACCATAGAAGAAATCGAACAGGTCGCGCTGCGTTCGCAAACGCCCATTCTGTTGACGGGCCCAACCGGCGCGGGTAAATCATTTCTGGCGCGTCGCATTTACGAATTAAAAAAAGCCAAGCATCAATTGCAAGGTGAATTCATCGATGTTAATTGCGCTACCTTGCGCGGTGACGGTGCGATGTCTGCCTTATTTGGTCACGTTAAAGGATCTTTTACCGGCGCCTTACAGGCACGCGCAGGTTATTTGAAAGCCGCTGATGATGGTTTGTTATTTCTCGATGAAATTGGTGAGCTTGGCCTCGATGAGCAAGCCATGCTACTCAAGGCCATCGAAGAAAAACGCTTCTTCCCTCTGGGGGGGGATAAAGAAGTGGCGAGTGATTTTCAGCTGATTGCGGGCACCCACCGAGATCTGGCGCAAGATGTGCGTGCAGGGCGCTTTCGCGAAGATTTATTTGCGCGTATTAATACTTGGCTGTACACCTTGCCTGGTTTAAAAGATCGACGCGAAGATATCGAGCCTAATCTTGATTTTGAGCTGGATAGAATCGCGCATCAGTTAGGTAAAAAGGTACGTTTTAATTCCGATGCGAAGCAAGTCTATTTGCGGTATGCCATGGATGTCGCGACTGAATGGTCCGGTAATTTTCGCGATCTCTCCGCGAGCCTATTGCGTATGGCTACTTTGTCGGATGGTGGGCGCATCGATATGCCGAATGTGGAGCGAGAATTGCAAAGATTGCAGCAACGATCGCCGCGAAAACTGACGCAGCATGCTCAGGAGTTATCAAACGATGAGGCCTTGCTCGACCATCCAGATTGGTTAGCGCTGCAAGCAAATTTAGATCCATTCGATCAAGTACAACTGGCATATGTGGTGCAAGTCTGCCGTCAAAGTTCGACTTTGTCAGATGCTGGTCGCCGTTTGTTTCAACGCAGCCGTCAAGAGAAAAAATTATCGAACGACGCCGATCGCTTAAGAAAATATTTAGCGAAATTTGGATTGCAGTTCGCTCAATTGCAAACTTGGTCAACGATCACAAGTCGAGGAACGACGTAAGCTCATTCTCTGAGCTTAACATTCAGGGTTGTAGCGCCTTGTAGCCAACTTTCCATGTTTCATGAATGCGCTGTAGTGTTTTGTCTTTCGTCATTATTTGAAATTCGTTTTGCAATTGTTCGATCAGCGCTTTATCACTCTTCTTGCTCATCGCGATAAATAAGGAAGTGTCACGTGGCAGATGTAGCACCTGTTCAACGTCCTCCGGCATCAGGCCGCAAGTGTGGAGGAAGATCTTAATTCCATTCGGGTCGAAAGGAATAAGATCAACACGGTTCGCTTTGAACTTTCTGCAATTTGAGACATTGCTTGGCGCCGTATCTATTTTTGCTTTGAATTTATTTAACAATGTAATGGTTGAACTGCTGGCGATATCCCCGATCACATAATCTTTTATGTCATCGATGGATTTCACTTGAATCTCCTTACGTGCTTTGAGTTTGAACAGCCAAACTTCACTACTGGTAATGGGGCCAATCCAATAATAGGAGTCCTCTCGTTCGGGATTTCGGGCTAAGCTAAATACCATCACATTCGGTGTGTCTCTGGCTGTTTGCAGTGCCCGAGTCCATGGTTGAGCTTCAGCTTGTAAGCTAAATCCGGCGCGTCCTACCAAGGTTTTTGCGACATCGTAAACTAAACCTTGAAGTTGTTTCTTAAACTGAAAATTGTAAGGGTAAGCGTCTTCGCTCGTGAAGGCTTTGAGAGAGGGCTTCTCATTCGCAACCGCATTACTAGAGCTTAAGAATCCCAAACTGAGTAAACACGTCGTCAGGATAGAGTTGAATCTAGCCGTTGAATTTGTCATTGTGAGTTCCCTTTGATCGATGTTGACTTCTACGCTTCGCCACACAATACTCACCTCATTTTAAGAGATTCAATTTGAACAGGCGAGTAATTTCGCGTTTGTATGGTGAAGTCATTGAAAGAAGTCATTTCAGTTCAGCACTCATTTCCACCAGTAGGCTATGATGGTGCCTCTTATGCAAGGAAATAGAGATGGTGAAAACCTGGAATCTTGATGATGTGAGTTGGATGGCACTTGAGGCGCCGTACACTTTTTATTTGCCTTCCCCTCAGCTAATCGCTCAGCTCAGGCTAGGCGATGTGGTGAAGTTGATTTTTCGTTGCCCAGTTGAGAACGATCGTAATTGGTCTGCTGAACGAATGTGGGTCGAGATTGTACAAATTTCCGGCAATGAGTTTCGTGGCAAACTCAAAAATACGCCTAACTATATTCCTGATTTGAGTTTTGATCAGGAGCTTGTATTTTCACCTCAGCATATCATTCAAACTCAACGTGAAGACCCTGTGCCACATCTTGCAGGACGCTATGCGAAGAAGTGTTTTGTGACCAATCGAGTGCTGAATGACAAGATGGCGGTTGATTATTTGTCGCATGAGGAAATTGATGAGGCAGGTAAATCTCATGATTTTAGCGGCTGGACTTTGTGCGCTGGTGATGAGACCGATGAGTATCTTGATAATGAAGATAATTGGCACTTCGTTTCTTTGGGTTTAATTTTGAATCAAGATGATCGTTTTAGGTGTTTGTTGGATACACCTGAGAGTAAAGGAAAACAATTTCAGTGGGATGTATCGCTCAAGTCCTATCAAGAAATTATTGATCAGTGAAATCGAATATAGGCTGCTATGTTTTTATATCTAAATCAAGCTTGGCGTGATTTACTGTATCCAGGACAAGCACAGGATTTTTTTGTTCGCCGTCCCTTGCTCCCACTCGATGTTACGAGCCAAGATTTTCATCTTGGGAATGCGCTTTGTTGTGCTGAACTCAGCCGCTTGGTGTATCGACATGATGTTGAAGAAGACCTTGAGTCACCGCTACCACGTCGTCTCGAATTCTTGCGCAATGCTGGATTTGAGCAGATCGCTTTCTTCCAGGATCGAACTACTCATACACAGGCGATGTTGGTGCGTGCTGTGCAGCGAAACCTTAGTATTCTGGTGTTTCGCGGAACAGAGCAAGATGTCCGTGATTTTCTGGTAGATCTTGAGTTAGGCGGGCTGCCTTTGAACCAGGATGAGGAGTTCATCCATCGCGGTTTTGGACGCGCTTTTGACAGCGTATGGCCTTCGATCGCAGCTAGCTTAGCGCAGTTAGATGGCCCCGTGTGGGTTACCGGGCATAGCCTAGGAGCGGCGTTAGCGACGATAGCGTCGGCTCATTTCCCTTTTGCCGCTTGCTACACATTTGGTTCTCCTCGTGTTGCGAATCAAGCTTTCGCCAAGCGATTGCAAACATCGGCAATTTTCCGCGTGGTAGATGAAGATGACATGGTTTGCAAATTGCCATTCGAAAGTTTGGGATTTACTCATGTTGGACAAGAGCATTTGCTAAAAGGGCCTGCTTTTCGCTTAAGCTGGGATGTGTTGTTCACACCAGTGAAAGCGCTTGCCGACCATGCCCCACTTCATTACTTATTGAGACTTCGATGAATTGATCGTAGCGACGAATCTCGTTTTGTTTTTGTTAGACGAGACACGCTCAGCAATAAAGCGCGAAAAACAGACATTCAAAGAGTAAACTCCGGATTTAGGCTTGCTGTGTGTTGTTTTTCGGCAATTTAATTGTATGATGTTAGTTACTTTTAAAAGCAAAAGCGGCATGTTGTCACTTGCTTTGTTGATGTAAAGGGGTAACTCGATGCGGCTTCGACGAATAATGGCAGCAACTTGCATTTTGTTGCTTGGTATCATGAGTTCTGTGTTTGCCCGAGGAACCAATAAACTAGCAGGGGTCTCACCTAAAACCTATACAATCTCGGTCGTGCCCCAATATAATCTTGTGCAACTGCACACTGAATGGGCGCCATTGATAGCGCGAATTGCGCGTGAATCTGGGATCTCTTTACAACTGCAGTTGGCTAAGACTATCCCGCAATTTGAAAGTACGGTTTTTGCGGGTGAACCAGATTTCGCTTACTTGAATCCATACCACGCGGTCATCGCAAAACGAGCGCAAGCCTACTTGCCAATTTTACGCGATGCGAACACACTCAAAGGTATCTTGGTGGTGCGACGTGACAGTACACTCAACAGTATCAAGGAGCTTGAAGGTAAGGCGATAGGTTTTCCTGCCCCCAATGCGTTTGGTGCTTCACTTTATATGCGAGCACTACTAAGTGCAGAACCAATTTCTTTTCAGTCCCAGTTCTTAACTACGCATAGCAATGTTTATCGTAGCGTTTTGAATGGCTCAGTTGCTGCTGGTGGTGGGGTGAACACGACATTCGATGATGAGCCGCAAGAGGTCAAATCGCAATTACGTATCTTGTACCAAACACCAGAGTCTGCTTCACACCCTTTGGTAGCGCATCCTCGAGTTCCTCCTCATGTAGTCAAAGCTGTCAGTGAGGCTTTTTTTCGATTGCAAAAAGACGCAGACGGGAGACGCATGTTGATTGATGTTCGCATCCCCAAACCGGTCCCTGCCGATTACCAGCAAGACTATTTGCCGCTGGAGAAATTGAAAATCGAGAAGTTTGTGATTTTGGAAAAGGAGTAAGCAATGAGTCGACTCATTGATGCTCTTCAATTGCGGCGCTTTCTCCCCTATCGCATGGCGTCGCAATTAATGTTTCTTGTGGGCGTCTCCGTTGCATTGTCATCATTGATAGCGGGAGGAGTATTTACTTATGCTTCGATTAAAGGTTCACGTGAGGTAGCGGCTGAACAGATTCTTTATCTTGGAAAAAGTATCTCGACCATTTCTTCAGGTTTGTTGATCAGTCGCGATGTCGCAGGGCTAGAGGACTTATTGCGAATCAATGCTCGTTTACCTTACATCGAGTCGATCTTAATTGCAGACGAAACGAATCGCCCAGTGACCAGTGTAATCAAGCGTGATGGCAAATTATTAGCCTCTTACGATATCACTCCAGTGTTGCCAACCCATTTGATGCAAGTGCAAAGTTTGCCGCGGAATTTGGGGGGCGTACGTCGCGTCTTCTTTGGTTTGATTGAATTACAAGAGGATTACGAAATTTGGCTCCCAGTAGAGGCCGGCACGCAAATTGGAGCGCTGCGTTTAAGGTATAGTATAGAAGAAGTAAATAGTGCGATTATGGATAGGTGGACTTATGCGGTGTTGTTTGCTTGCATGTTGACTTTGGTGGTTTTATTTTTGCTCCATTTGCTGTTACGCGCGCCGATGAAAGCGCTTTCGAATATCACGGCGTTTGCAAGCTTATCCGCGGTCAAAGCGAGTCGGCAAATTCCGGTATATTCCGGCACTAAAGAAATTTCAGAATTAGCGACTGCACTAAATCGTTTGTCGATCACGATACGTTCGCACGAACAGAATCTATCGGATCGAATGGCTCAGAACCAAACTATTTTAGATAATTTGGCGGATGGAATTGTTGTGTTGGACAGTGATGGTTCGATCCGTTCTTGTAACGTCGCGATGCAACGTATTTTTGGGGCTGATCAAAAGGATTTGGTTGGAATCAATATAGACCGTCTAATTCCCTCGGCTGCGGTCAAAGATAAAACGGCTTTCCTTTACGATTTTGTGGAGCGTAGTCATTCGAAAGCGAACGCGGTTGGCCTAGAGATTGAAGCCTGTCGTTTACATGGGGAACCTTTTCCTGCGGACGTAGCGCTATCTAAAACCACGGATCATGGTGAAGCTATTTTTATCGGAATTATTCGTGATATTTCTGAGCGCCGTCGTCTTGATCGATTAAAGTCTGAATTTGTAGCGACGGTTAGTCATGAATTACGTACGCCGCTCACTTCGATTCACGGCTCATTAAAGTTGGTTGAGAATGGTGTGATGGGAGAGCTGCCGCCAGATGCAAAAAAGTTAGTTGGTTTGGCGCAAAAAAATAGTTCTCGTTTGATTTTGCTGATCAACGATCTCCTAGATATGGAAAAGCTTGTGGCAGGTAAAGTGCCTATTCAATTAGTCGATCTAGATTTGATTGCAGCCGTAAAACAATCCTTGGCAGATAACGCTGGTTATGCAAGCAATTTTCATGTGCAGTACATCTATAGCAGCGGTTTAGATTCTTTGTTAGTGAGCGCCGACCCTGCGCGTTTGGCGCAAGTGTTAGCCAATATCTTGTCGAATGCGGCAAAATTCTCCAACGGCGCACCGCATGTTGATGTTCGTGTGAGTCAGAGTGATGGTGCTGCTTTGGTTGAAATTGAAGATTTTGGGCAAGGCATACCTGCTGATTTTCAAGGTGAAATTTTTAGTGCATTTGCTCAAGCAAATAACGGCAACACGAGGCAGCAAGGTGGTACAGGGCTTGGTCTTAAAATTAGTAAGGCACTCATTGAAGCCATGGGTGGTCGCATTGGCTTTACTACGCAAGAGGGAATGGGAACGGTGTTTTGGTTCACCTTACCTATGACCTATGAAGACTCTGGTTTGGGCATTTGATCAATCTTTCGATGAGTGAAAGGGGAATTCTATGTATATCCCGCCTGGTTTTAACACCGTGACACCTTATATTTTTGTGAAGGATGCCGCACAATTCGTTGACTTTTTAGTGCGAGGGCTTGATGGCTTCGAGATACATCGCAGCATGCGAAAAGATGGATGTATCGCTAATGCACAAATCGCGATTGGTACCTCCACCATCATGATCAGTGAATGTTCCGAAGATTTTCCTGCAATGCCAGCTTCGTATTATTTGTATGTGGAGAATGCGGATGAAAGTGTGGCACGGGCCCTAAATTACGGCGCGACACTGATCATGACGGTGGCCGATATGTCATATGGCGATCGGCAGGGCGGTGTACGCGATGCTTTCGGAAATCTTTGGTGGATTTCACAGCGCCTGGTCAAAGGTGGATATTCAACCTAGGTGTAATTGTATTTGGTATCGTGCCACGCATCTCAGTTTCGGTAATTTTCCTCCTTCAATACCATCTTAAGAACATCCTTATTCAAGTAGAATTCGCCCACTTCGCGATAAGAAGGAAGAGGGGATGAGATGGAAGAATTCTTAATAGCAGTCTTAGAATTTGTATTGGAACTGATTGTTGATGTGGGAGTTAATTGGCCGGTCGCCGAGGCAGATCCTGCAAATCGGCGTCACATAGATCTCTCGCTGGTGTGGCAATGCTTGCTGTATGCAATTGTTGGTGTCCTTATCGCTTTTATCAGTCTGCATTTTTTCCCGTACCCACGGATCTCAAATCCCGCTCTGCAAATACTTAACTTACTTCTCGCACCCTGTTTTGCTGCGTTTATCGCCTATGCCTTTGCAAAACGTAGAGTAATTCAAACGGTTTCAGCATCTCCGCGTATTCGAGCTTGGAAATCGTATTGTTTAACGCTCGCTTTGGTACTGGTTCGTTATACCTTAGGGAAACATGCTTAGCATTGTGGCGGTAGCTACTACAATCTAGCATTGGAGGAGTATGAACTTAAAGTGGTCTTGAACCTCTAACGTACCTGAGGCCTGAAAAAGTTGGGTAGGTTTGTTCGTAAATTCGCCTAGTTTAAATAATTTTCTGACAATTTTTAATAAAATTGCTGACTCGAAGTTCATTTATTTAAAAATTATTTTGCGGTGCAGTAAGAATTTAATATTTTAATTGATTGATTTTTTCGCGTTTTATTCTTAAAATTAATTGATTCGTAGAATTTTATTCATTTTGTGTTATTTTGATATTTGCGTTGACCAACTCGATTTCCCGATCTAGTTTACAATTTCACCTTTATTTTTCCAATTGCAGCCGTGCCCAACCTAGTCGAAATTCGTGATTTGCAGTTCTCCTATGGTGGTCGGACAATTTTGTCTGGTCTCAATATGGATTTCCCACGCGGTAAAGTGATCGCGGTGATGGGAGGCTCTGGCTCGGGCAAAACGACCATCTTGCGTTTGATCGGTGGACAGATTTCCCCGCAGCATGGACACGTCAAAGTGGATGGTCAAACCGTGCATACGCTCAAAACTGATGGTTTGTATGCCTTGCGTCGTAAAATGGGCATGCTGTTCCAGCATGGTGCTTTGTTTACTGATCTGAGCGTGTTTGATAACGTTGCCTTTCCATTGCGCGAACACAGTAATTTGCCCGAATCGATGCTACATGACTTGGTGTTGATGAAGTTGAATGCAGTGGGATTGCGTAATGCCGCGAAGTTGAAACCTTCTGAAATATCAGGTGGTATGGCGCGCCGCGTTGCTTTAGCGCGTGCCGTGGCCTTAGATCCGCAACTGATTATGTATGACGAACCGTTTGCTGGTCTTGATCCTATTTCTATGGGCGTGACAGCGACCTTGATTCGTAATCTGAATAACGCGCTTGGTTCCACCAGTATTTTGGTGTCGCACGATGTACATGAAACCTTTGTGATTGCTGATTACGTGTATTTCTTGTCGCAAGGGAAAATTGTGGCACAGGGCACGCCAAAAGAAATGTTGGAATCGACCGACCCCTACGTTAAGCAGTTCGTACACGCCGAACATGATGGCCCGGTTCCTTTCCATTATCCTGGAAAATCGTTGGCTGACGACATCGGCTTACGTGCTTTGCCGGGAGATAAATTATGATCGGCGGTCTGGTGAACTTAATTAGTCGGCTCGGACAATCGACCCGCGAAACTGTAGAAGACCTTGGTCATGCTGCACGCAGTTTTGTTAGCGTGATTTTGAGTGCCCCAGGCTTGTGGCGTCGGCCGCAGTTGATCGCAGACCAAGTACATTTTATTGGTAATTATTCGCTGGTAATCATTGCCATCTCAGGTTTATTTGTTGGGTTTGTATTGGGCTATCAAGGTTATTACACCTTGAATAAATACGGTTCAGAAGAGGCGCTTGGTTTGTTAGTGGCTTTGTCACTGGTGCGTGAATTGGGCCCTGTTGTTACTGCATTGTTATTCGCTGGTCGTGCCGGTACTTCATTAACTGCTGAGATTGGTTTGATGAAGGCGGGCGAGCAATTGGCGGCGATGGAGATGATGGCAGTCAATCCTTTGCAGCGTGTGATCGCACCGCGTTTTATCGGCGGCATTATTGCGATGCCAATTCTGACTCTGATCTTCAATGCGATGGGCATTATTGGTGGTTATTTGGTTGGTGTCGTCTTGATTGGCGTCGATAGCGGTTCGTTCTGGTCGCAAATGCAGGCGGGTGTCGACATCTGGAAAGATCTTGGTAACGGCATCATCAAGAGTATCGTATTCGGATTTGCCGCGACCTTTGTCGCCTTGTATCAAGGCTATGAAGCTACGCCAACGCCAGAGGGCGTATCTCGTGCGACCACTCGCACGGTGGTAATTTCTTCCTTATTAGTTTTGTGGCTGGACTTCCTATTAACAGCGTGGATGTTCCAGTAATGTAGATTGTTTGCTAGTGAAGGGCGTGGTGCCTTTCTTGACTGAGCACAGAGGTAAAGTATGCAAAAGAAATCAATTGATGTGTGGGTAGGTTTGTTCGTTTTGTTAGGTGCGGCTGCTTTGTTATTTTTGGCGCTGAAGGCCGGTAATATGAGTAGTCTTTCTTTCGAGAAGACCTACGATGTAATCACCAAGTTCGACAATATTGGTGGTCTAAAGCCTAACGCTGCGGTCAAGAGTGCAGGCGTTGTGGTGGGGCGCGTTGGCGAGATTCGGTTTGACGATAAAAGTTTTCAAGCGACAGTCGTCTTGAAAATGGAAAAACGCTACAGCTTCCCTAAAGATACCTCAGCAAAAATTTTGACAGCGGGTTTGTTGGGTGAACAGTACATCGGCTTAGAAGCGGGTGGTGATGTAAATAATTTGGCGGCAGGTGACAAAATCACCATGACGCAATCTGCGGTAGTTCTGGAAAATCTGATTAGTCAGTTCTTGTTCAGTAAAGCTGCGGAAGGGAAGGACGAGAAAAAATGAGTTGGAGTTCATCATTAAGTGTGTTGAAATCTTTGCGCGGTTTGAGTTTACGCTTGGGCATTATTCTAGTGTTAGCGCTCGGCATGAGCGCTTGCACGACAGTCGCCAAGGTGAAGACTAAGGCACTCGCCACCTTGGAAAAAGTCAGTGAAACGACTGGTATCGGCAACAACCCTGACGATCCACTAGAAGGTTTTAATCGTTCTATGTTTTCATTTAACGAAAGCTTAGATTCCTCTGTGATTAAGCCTGTCGCTCAAGCCTATCAAACGGTGACACCAAGTATCGTCAAAACTGCGGTAGGTAATTTCTTTAGTAATGCAGGTGATGTGTGGAAGATCGGAAGAGCGTCGTGTAGGGAAAGAGTGTCTTCG
>CALKVB010000144.1 GCA_937996605.1 uncultured Oxalobacteraceae bacterium
GCCATCCTGCTCAGTCACCCGACGAAATCGGCGCGTTAATGCCTGATGCATCGCGGCGTAATCATCTCCGCCGGTTATCCCATTGATATTATAACGACGGTAATCCGATTTCAGTGCACCATTCAGGTCAAACACCACGCACGAAGCCACCGTTGCCTCACCTTGAGTATGACTAATATCAAAACATTCCACGCGTAAGGCGCTCAGATCTTCAATTTCTAGTTCCAAAACATCGACCAACGCGCGAGTCCTTAGTTGCTGCGCTCCCTGCTCTGACAATGCCCGCGCTAGAGATAGCTTTGCTCCCTTAATCGCCATATCCAACCAAGCACGCCTTTGCTCTTGCGGTTGGTAGCTACACTGAATTCTGTGCCCACACTGCTCCATCAACGCCAACATCAATTCGGGTGCATCAAGCTCGACATTCATAATCAATTGTGATGGTATGAACTGATCGACGTAATGTTGCGCCAAAAAAGCCGAAAGAACTTCTCTTTCCATCTCACCTTCTAGTGCCGCCTGCGAATATTCCACTGCTGCAGGAAAATAAGAACGATCACCTAAATGACGGCCGCCTCGAACCATAGCCAAATTCACGCAGGCTCGCCCGCCTTCGACCACGACAGCTAAGATATCGATATCGGCATCACCATTGGTTTCCATGCTTTGCTGATGCAGTACTTTTGACAATGCTGCCATTTGATTTCGAACAGCAGCTGCATTTTCAAACTCTAATCGCGCAGAGAAGTCATACATCTTCTTCTCAAGTGATTGCATGATTTCCGTCGGACGACCGCGCAAAAAACGAGCGGCATTTTCAACGTCCGCCAAATAGCCTTGCTCTGAAATCTTACCAACACAAGGTGCACTACAACGCTGAATCTGATGCAATAAACATGGGCGAGTGCGATTGAGAAATACACTGTCTTCACAATTTCTCAATAAAAATATTTTCTGCAAGAGCTGCATCGATTCCTTCACCGCCCATGCGGAAGGAAAGGGACCGAAGTACTGATGTTTTTTGTCTACACTGCCCCGATAATAGGTCATGCGCGGCGTGGTTTCATTCGTAATTTTGAGATAGGGATAAGACTTATCGTCACGAAAAAGAATGTTGTACTTCGGCTTCAAAGCCTTGATCAAATTATTCTCAAGAATCAAAGCTTCAGCTTCACTACGAGTGACTGTCGTTTCCATGCGATGGATCTTCTCTACCATCATCGCAATTCGCGGGCTACTCAAATTTTTTAGAAAATAACTGGATACTCTTTTCTTTAAATCCCGCGCTTTGCCGACATAAAGGACTTGGTCGTGCCCGTCAAAATATCGATAAACACCTGGCAAATGTGGTAGTTGCGCTACGAGTGCAAGCAAGGTCGCTCGTGCCTCATTGTTGCTATTCTCGTCGTTCATTTTTTGCATACAGCTTCTATCGATTCAATCACAACAAAAGCAACCGCATATTCATGCTCGTCAGAGATCGTGACATGTGCGCATAGATTCTGGTTCTTAAACCAGGTTTGTAGTTTTTCGTCAAATACAAAGATAGGGCGTCCATTTTCGGCATTCAACACCTGAACGCCATGCCAGCTTAGGGGCTCGCGAAATCCGCTACCCATTGCTTTTGACAAAGCCTCCTTTGCCGCAAACCGAGTCGCCAAATAACGTACCGCTTTTGAAAAATGCGGCTGACTGCGACTACGGAAGACCTCAAGTTCTTCAGCCCCAAGGATTTTTTCAACAAAGCGCCCTTCGCGTTTCTGCAAAGCTTCTGCTAATCGTACGCTTCGAACAATGTCTGTACCGATGCCAAAAATCATTGCCTATCCGTTCGTTTAGAGTTGACCCAAACGCGCCTTAACCATCAAAGCTTTCATATCGGACACCGCTTTATGCCAGCCAACAAACACAGCCTGTGCCACGATAGCATGGCCGATATTAAGTTCTGAAATTCCCGGCAATGCGGCAATTGCTTGCGTATTTGTGTAATGCAAGCCATGACCAGCATTTACTTTCAAACCAAGGCCAATCGCAAAATCAACCGCCGATGAGATTCGTCGCAATTGTTCCACAGCATCCACATTTGAATGCGCATCGGCATATCGACCCGTGTGAATTTCAATTACGCTTGCTCCAGTATTCTTTGCTGCTTGAATTTGATTATTATCTGCATCAATAAACAAACTAACTCTAATCCCCTCAGATTGAAGCTGTTCAGTCGCCGCTTTGACATCGTCGAAATAACGCAGCACATCCAATCCACCTTCTGTCGTCACTTCCTCTCGACGCTCTGGTACAAGGCAAACGTCTTGCGGTTTAACTCTACATGCAAAGTCAATCATCTCCTTGGTGACGGCTGCTTCTAAATTCATACGCGTTCGTAGCTCTGGCCGTATTCTGAGAACGTCAGCGTCTTTAATATGTCGACGATCTTCACGCAGATGCAAAGTAATACAATCAGCACCAGCCTCCTCAGCCATTAGCGCTGCTTGCAATGGATCTGGATAGACAGTGCCACGCGCATTACGAAGGGTCGCGACATGGTCGATATTAATGCCCAGATCAATAATTTGTGTTTGCTGATGGATGTTCATAATTTTTGTAAGTCGATCAAAATTTGACGCGTCTTAAGCACCTGACCATGCAAATGGTGGTGCAGCATATAACGCATTAATTGTTTGCTTTGCGCTTGAGTCACCGGATCCGAGTAGGATCCAGACTCCATGTCGGTCAAGGTTTTTCCGTACACTTTCGGGACAGTATCAGATTCCAATGCAGGCCGCACGCCAGAACCGGGTTCAAGCACATATAGTTTGTCGGTTTGAACCCGAGTACGACTTACAAGACAAGTCGTCACCTCACCAAGTAGGCCAGATTGCTGCAACAACACCACTTCAAATTTGCGCAGTGCGATCATCGCACTCTCACCATGTGCTAATTGATTCAAAGTCGAAACATAATGATCAAATAAAACCTGGGACATCTCGTTACGCAGCAAGAATTTGGTAAGTAACTCATTCAAATAGAAGCCGCATAGTAAAGCAGACTTCTCAAGGGGTAGCATTCCTCCCACCCACTCTGCACCAGTCAAGGTTCTCACCTCAGATTTACCACTCCAAGCGACTGTCAGCGGCTGAAAGGTTTGCAGCACACTCCGTAACTTAGAATGCGGGCGCTTCGCCCCTTTAGCAACCAAAGAGACACGTCCATAGTCGCGACTAAAAAGGTCGATGATAAGGCTGGTTTCTTTATAGGGATAAGAATGCAGTACGAAGCCGGGTTGATGTGTGATCCGCACATCTTTGCGTGGAGTGCGCTTGGCTTGAACGACACTGAGCAAACTTGGCGCTAATTGAGGGATCCCCTCAATTTCGTCCATTGAAATCTCAATGTCATCAATTTCCAATTGGTGGCCTTTGCTATATTTAGGCGATTACCTGAAAAACTATTCGTATCCGTAGGCGCGCAAGCCTGCTTCATTATCCGCCCAACCAGACTTCACTTTGACCCAAATTTCAAGGTAAACTGGGCCACCAAAAAGTTTTTCCATGTCTTGGCGAGATTGCGTAGAAATATCCTTCAGACGTGCGCCTTTATTACCTATCACCATCGATTTATGGCCGTCACGGTCAACCAGAATCGCGACAAACACACGTCGCAAATTCCCTTCTTGCTCAAACTTTTCAATCAACACCGTACTTGTGTAAGGCAACTCATCGCCAACGAATCGGAATAATTTTTCACGAACGATTTCGGTCGCGAGAAATTTCTCACTACGATCAGTAATATCATCTTCGCCAAAGATCGGATCATTCGGCGGAAGATGTTTTCGCGTTTCTTTTTCTAAGTTCTCTAACTGAAATTTCAAGGTAGCTGAAACCGGAACCACAGCGGCAAATGGGAACAAGGCCATCACTTTTTGGGCGAACGGCATCAAGATCGCCTTATCTTTAACGCGGTCAGATTTATTAATCACCAGAATGCATGGCACATTTTTCGGCAACAAATCGATCACTTGTTGATCAGCAGCACCAAAAGTACCCGCTTCAATAATAAACAGAATCACATCCGACGCCATCAAGGTGTTGGTAACAGTACGATTTAAGGTACGATTTAACGGATTTGAGTGACGTGTTTGAAACCCTGGCGTATCAACATAGACA
Organism: uncultured Oxalobacteraceae bacterium; assembly: GCA_937996605.1. Taxonomy (GTDB): domain Bacteria; phylum Pseudomonadota; class Gammaproteobacteria; order Burkholderiales; family Burkholderiaceae_D; genus Undibacterium. The sequence continues at coordinate 4,164 of CALKVB010000144.1, forward strand.
TACTGGGTATTGTCTTTGGTTTGGATGCCAGTAATTCGATGACGTGTGGTTTGAGCCTTGCGTGACGTAATACTGACTTTTGCGCCAATCAAAGCGTTCATTAATGTAGACTTTCCTACATTCGGCCGCCCAACTATGGCAATGTAGCCACACCGATATTCATTTGTTTCGACGAGTTCGCTCATGCTGATTTACTCTTTGAATTCTCTGTCACGGCAACATCGAGAGATAATTGTGGATCTACCTTCCCATCATCTTCATTCTGAGAAGGGTGACCAGTCGATTGGACCGTAGCAATCCCAGCCAACTTCATTTGCGCAGTTCTAGTTTTACTTTTACGGCCGGTTGGCGTCTTCGCTAGCAGAGCAACTGCCGTGTCCAACGCTAGTTTAGCTGCCGCCTGCTCACCAGCCCGACGACTTCCACCAGTACCAAATACCTGAATTTCCAACTTCGGCACCAAGCATTCGATCTCAAATTCCTGATTATGCGCAGCACCATGTGTTGCAACCACGTTGTACTGTGGCAGAGCAATTTTTTTACTTTGCAAAAACTCTTGTAGTAGAGTTTTTGCATCTTTACCCAAAGTAGTCGGGTCCACAGAAACAAGAATTGGAGCGTAAAGCGCTTTAATGACAGTCCTCGCAACATCAAAACCAGCATCCAGATAAATTGCTCCGAACAAGGCTTCTAAGGTATCTGCAAGAATAGAGGGACGTCGAAAACCGCCAGACTTTAACTCCCCTTCGCCGAGTCTAAGAAACTGCGATAACTCCATTTTCTGGGCAATCTCAAAGAGTGATTGTTGCTTCACGAGATTTGCACGTACTCGCGATAAATCTCCCTCATCGATCCGCTCAAATGTCTCAAACAAAATCGACGCAACAACACAGTTCAATATCGAATCACCCAAAAACTCAAGTCGCTCGTTATGAGTAGTACTATGACTTCGATGCGTTAATGCCTGCTGCAGAAGCGCAACATCCTTAAACTGGTGCCCTAACCGTTTTTGCAGCAACTGTTCGTTCATAAAATTACTTCTCTAACTTTCTTACTTTCGAATTAAACTTTGCTGTGGTTCCTTCGTACTCTAATAAGAGGCTAGCAGGACCAACCAATGGGATCTTCTTGGTGTAGTAAAAACTGACTTCATATCCTGTATCTTCTTTCTCAATCGTAAGGTCACTTCCTTGGATCGAACTGATATAGCCCACATTTGCCTGCTTATCAAACGAAGTTTGAATTTCACGTACCGTATTTCCCGAAGCTTTTGCTGTAATAATTGCTCGCTTGATGGCTAGAAACTCCATAAAAGTCGGTGTGATTTTCGCCGCCAACAAGGCCAGAACAGCAATTACGCCCAACAGAAAAATCAAACCAACAATCGACATCCCACGCTGGCCACGAAGCTTCCCACAAATCTGTTCTTCCGCTTTCATCACACTTCCTCCGTTTATTTAAAACTTCCAATTCGTTTGAAATCACCAAAATTCATCCAAATAAAAAACGCTTTTCCGACAATATTTTGGTCTGGCACAAACCCCCAGTAACGGCTATCTGCACTATCGTCACGATTATCACCCATCATGAAATAGTGACCAGGTGGCACTTTGCACGTAAACCCATCCATATCATATTGGCAGAGTTCCGATTGTGGGAACTGCGGTGTCGGCACAATTGCTGTCCCATTGGCATCATTGTTTAAAATTTGGTGCTTAGTTCCGGATAAATTCTCGGAAAACTGCTTGGAGTAACGCAATTCTGGGCCATCATGAAGGAATTCATTCTGTTCTTCATAGCTTAGCGGGGTACCGTTGATACTTAAGCGCTTCCCCTTGTAGCTCACAAGATCACCGGGCACACCGACTACCCTCTTAATATAGTCCACACTTGGATCTTTGGGATACTTAAAAACCATCACATCGCCACGCTGAGGATTATTAACATCAATGACTTTAGTGCCCAAAATTGGCAAACGTATGCCATAGGTAAATTTATTCACCAGTATCAAATCACCAACATAAAGCGTTGGCAACATTGACGCAGAAGGAATTTTGAATGGTTCAAAAAGAAACGATCTCAACACAAATACTAGTGCAATCACCGGAAAAAAACTTCCCGAATATTCAACCCAAGTCGGTTGACGCAAGAATGGCGCTAGGAACGCATTTTTTTCTTCATCAGACATCTGATCAAATTTTGGTAACTTAGAGAGCGCCATCTCGCCATTTTTTCTACGTCGTTTTGCCCACACAAAATGATCTAGTGACCAGATCACCCCTGTAACGATCACCAAAATAAAAAGGATCGAGGCGAAATACTTAACCAAAAATTGAAAATTCATTTCTCATCCACTTGTAAAATCGCCAAAAATGCCTCCTGTGGAATTTCCACAGAGCCCACCTGCTTCATTCGCTTCTTACCCGCTTTTTGTTTCTCCAGCAGTTTACGTTTACGACTGATATCACCACCATAACACTTTGCCAAAACATTTTTACGCAGAGCTTTCACATTTTCGCGGGAAATAATATTGGCACCGATCGCTGCTTGAATCGCTACATCGAACATTTGTCGTGGTATCAATTCACGCATTTTTGCAGCGACTGCCCTTCCACGGTAGTGAGCATTCGAACGATGCACGATAATCGCTAAAGCATCGACTTTCTCGCTATTAATTAACATGTCGACTTTCACTACATCAGCTGCACGATTCTCTTTAAATTCATAATCCATCGATGCATATCCACGTGATGTAGACTTTAAGCGGTCAAAGAAATCCAATACGATCTCGGCCATCGGCATTTCGTAGGTCAACTTCACTTGACGACCGTGATAACTCATATCCAGCTGAACGCCACGTTTCGAGGTACACAAGGTGATTACTGAACCTACATACTCCTGAGGCATGTATAAATTCACAGTCACGATAGGCTCTCGAATCTCTTCAATCTTCGAAGGATCAGGCATTTTTGAAGGGTTATCGACTTGAATAATCGTGCCATCACCAAGCACAACTTCATACACAACCGTGGGAGCAGTTGTGATCAAGTCCATATCGAATTCACGTTCGAGACGTTCCTGCACAATCTCCATATGCAGCAAGCCTAAGAAACCACAGCGAAAACCAAAACCAAGTGCTTGTGAAACTTCAGGCTCATACATTAGAGCAGCATCATTCAACTTTAACTTTTCTAAAGAATCACGCAAGGCATCATATTGGTTTGCTTCGACCGGAAACAGGCCAGCAAAAACTTGAGGCTGAACTTCTTTAAAACCAGGCAAAGGCTCTTTGGATGGCTTTGCAACAGTCGTAATAGTATCGCCGACTTTCGCAGCCTTAAGTTCTTTGATCCCGGCAATGATAAAACCAACCTGCCCCGCAGACAATTCACTGCGAGATAAAGACTTGGGAGTAAAGACACCGACGCTTTCAACCAAATGTTGCGCTTCAGTGGCCATAAACAGAATTTTATCCTTAGGGCGCAAAGTTCCATTCACAATGCGCACCAACATGACAACGCCAACATAATTATCAAACCAAGAATCGATAATCAAAGCCTGCAAAGGCGCTTCAGGATCTCCTTTTAGATCGGAAGAGCGTCGTGTAGGGAAAGAGTGT
>CALKVB010000145.1 GCA_937996605.1 uncultured Oxalobacteraceae bacterium
GCTTTGTAGCGACTTCGGTTCATACTGAACGCAAAGCGGCTTTCGCGCCACGTGCTGCTGAGCGTGAACAACGTGGTGCTGAAAAGCCTAGTCGAGGCTACCAACCTCCACGTGAAAAAGTCGACCCTTGGTTCTTGAAACCATATGAGCCTAGTACCATTGCTGCCCCTGCAAAACCGGTTGTGGCTGCTAAAACTGAAGCAGCCAAGCCACAAAAGCGCGCGGCGCTGCTCGGTGGTGCGATCAAGAACACTTAAAGCTAAACAAATAAGTCGGAAAAAAATTTGCTGATAAGGTTTAAAAAACGCAGACGCCATTACCGGTGATCTGTGTTTTTTTATCCTAGAATTCGCTTATGATTTAGGTCCCTGGGATTGTATTCTTTGAGTTGTGCACGTAGCGAGTCGCCCAAGCTGGAATAGCAAGTTCCCAAAAACCTTCGATGGTCTCAATTGAGCTTGGTAAGTTTAATGAGAGAAAATGCGCTGCGGGTATTAAGGCCTCTTTCAAAAGATCATTGTCACCACGATCGAAAGCCAGTGCTCCGGTTTGTTTCGATAATTTTTCACCGAGTTCATTCACTACCACAGGCACGTGTAGATAACGCGGTGTGGCGAGGCCGAGAAGGCTTTGTAGATATAGCTGGCGTGCAGTTGAATCGAGTAGATCTGCGCCTCGAACAATGTCAGTGATGCGCTGCTCACCATCATCGACGACGACAGCCAATTGATAAGCCCAAAAACCATCGGCACGTTTTAAGACGAAGTCGCCTACTTCGGAGCTGATATCCTGACTCAGGGAACCCAATAAGCGGTCTTGAAAATGGAATAGCGCGGCGCCCCCTTCCGGTACGCGTAAACGATACGAGCGAGCTAACCTACCAGCGGCTATTCCATGCCTGCAATTGCCGGGATAAATTTGACTGTCCTCTAGCCCCGCACGAAGGCGTGAGTCAGCAATTTCTTTGCGTGAACAAGCGCATGGGAAAACATACTCACTGAGTTTTTTCAAAGCAGAATCATATAAAGGCGTGCGTTTGCTTTGCCACACGACTTTCTCATCTGAATGCATCCCACAGCGCGCAAGAGACGCAAGAATCGCTAGGTCAGCGCCCGCTACATTGCGATCAAAATCGAGATCCTCTATGCGCACAATCCAAGTGCCATGATGGGCGCGTGCATCGAGATAACTTGCCATGGCGGCCACGAGCGAGCCCATGTGTAAAGGACCAGTGGGGGATGGTGCGAAACGACCTCGATACAATGGCATAGAAAAGCGTGCTGAAAAACGAATTTTGGTGAGCGGAGTAAAATGCTTCAGTAGCAAAGATAAAAAGTTTGCCTGCTTGTAGGCGAGCAGGGCTTTAGTCTATCAAATTTAAAGGGGTAAGGACATGATCGTAGTACGTAAATCTGACGAGCGTGGGCAAGCCAACCACGGTTGGTTGCAGTCACGTTTTAGTTTTTCCTTCGCTGAATATTATGATCCGCAGCATATGGGC
>CALKVB010000146.1 GCA_937996605.1 uncultured Oxalobacteraceae bacterium
TTTATTCTTGCAGATATCTCAGTCTTGTAACACATTCCAATGGATCGCACAAAAAAATATTTTGCGGTGAGAAAGCAGGAGAGTTTCTATTTTTTTGAAAACGAATCTACGTATTTAATTTTACTGACTCTTTTGTGGTGAGCATTTTCGAAGTTAGTTTTCAATGAAATTTACAACATGCTACTGTTGATAACAACAATTATTGAACTTATTCACGCAGAGCCCGAATTGAGATCGCTAAGCTAACGAGGTTTCGATAAAGTTTTGCTTGGACTTTTATTTCCTCGCGATAAAAAGATCGTAGTTGAACTAAAATCCTAGCTTGAGTTCAACCGAAAGTCTCTATGGAAACCGCATCATGCGTAATAAGAAAATACTGATTGTTGGCGGAGCCTCTGGGATAGGTTTGTCCATCGCGAACTTGGCGCTTGAGCAAGGCGCACAGGTGGTGATTGCTTCTCGTTCTATCGAAAAAATGGAGGCAGCCGCTCGTCAACTCAAATACCCGGTCGGCATCGAAGTCGTTGATGCGTGCTCAGACGCGTCAGTTTCTGCTTTCTTTTCTCGAGTCGGTACTTTCGATCACATGGCTGTAACGATTAAACCCAATTTACCTTCAGGCGCCTTCTTAGACAATGATATCGCCACGGTGCAAGCTGCCTTTGATACAAAATTCTGGGGGCAGTATCGACTTGTGAAAACGGCTTTGCGCTGTATTAATGCTGGTGGCTCGATCGTGCTGAGCTCAGGAATCGCGGCACATCGTAGTTATCAAGGCTATTCTGTGGTGAGTGCCATGAATGCTGCGACCGAAGCATTAGTCAAGGCAATCGCACTTGAGGCTGCGCCGGTGCGAGTGAATGTAGTTTGTCTGTGCTTCGTCGACGCAGCGAAGTTGGGAGATGATCGTTTATCTTATGCGCAAGCGGTGGGTGCTCAGTTTCCGCTGCGGCGCTTGGGAAGAGTAGACGAGATCGCATCCGCTTACATTCATTTTTTTCATAACACCTACGCCTCGGGAAGTTGTCTGGTGGTTGATGGCGCAACTTCGTGTTAGAACACGAGGCTTCATCGCTGATCGTCCACAACAAGATGTAGAAAAATAGCCGTGATAGTCAATGTAGGTTTCATCCAGTGCAGTAAGAGATCAAAGGTTATATGTCATGAGAGTACTTGGTATTTCGGGAAGTTTGCGTAGAGCATCGATTAATTCTGCATTTCTTCGGGTGGCGTGTCAGCTTAGACCTGTGGAGATGGAATTCGATATCTTCGACGGTGTTGGTGCATTGCCTCTGTTTAATCCCGATCTTGAGGCGCATTTGCCAATGCCAGTCAGGGCTTTTCATGCCGCTGTTGCCGACGCTGATGCGCTCATGATTGCCAGTCCAGAATATGCACATGGTGTGACTGGTGTCATAAAGAATGCGCTTGATTGGTTGGTTAGCTTTGAGGCTTTTGTGGGGAAACCTGTTGCGGTAATCAATGTATCTCCGCGAGCCTCTCATGCTGACGCTGCGATTCGAGAGACACTCAAGACGATGTCAGCGCGCATAGTCGAACCAGCATCTATTAGTATTCGATTACTCGGTGCACAGCTTGATGAGAACGCTATGCTTGAAAATCCTGTGATTTCAGCGACGATCAGAAGGTCTTTAGTGTCTTTGGCTGCGGTAGTTGAACTTGTTGGAGTAGAGGACAACGAGTAAACCGATTATGTTGGCTTGATTTTAACGCCATCAGAATACGCGATTAATCGAATTGAAAAAATTGGTGCTTGGTACCAGTTTGAAAGGATCAAGACCTAGCAGTCAGTTGATACAAAAAGCGTGTCACGAGCCCGAAATCAGTTTAGACTCTTTGCTGTAGATGAAAGTGGCGCCGTACCATTGTTAATGGCGTGACGTTCGCCTCTACATGGTTTTATCAAGAAGAACCATATGCTGTCGCGCCGATGAATAAGGAGAAAGGATTGCACTATGAGTAAACAGATTTACCTAAATTTACCGGTTGCTGATCTGAGCAAATCAGTTGCTTTTTTTAAGGCACTCGGGTTCGCGGATAATCCGCAATTTTCCAGCGACAGCGGCGCATGTGTGGTGATTAGTGATGCTATCTTTGTGATGCTGTGTACACGCGAGCGTTTTCGCGATTTTACGCCTAAGGCGATTTGCGATACTCAACAAGCGGTGGAAATGCTGATCAATCTGCATTGCGATAGCCGTGAAGAAGTTGATAGTTTAGTGGCGAAGGCGCTTGCAGCGGGTGGATCGACCTACGATCAAGCCGAGGATTTAGGATTTATGTATTCACACAGTTTCGTTGATCCTGATGGCCATGGTTGGGGGCTTTTTTATATGAGCAGCGCAAGTGACTAGGTCGATCTAGCACAAGCGGCAATCGCGTATTTTTTAGCGTGCTGATAGGCCAAGGCAGTAATCGAATAGCTCGCTGATCTTTTACTTTGCAGGTGTTCCAACTTGCTTGTCACAAACTGCTTTTACTGCCCGATGATGAATCCACAATCGCACACACTCTCTCTGCATGGCTCATGTCATTGTGGCGCTGTGAGCTTGGTATTGCCAAACATTCCTGAAAAAGCCACAAGTTGTAACTGCACTTTATGTAGTCGCACCGGCGGTATTTGGGCGTATTTTACATTGGGCTCGGTGAAGATTGAGGGGCATCCTGAACACACCGAAAATTATATCTGGGGTGATCGCACCCTAAAAAATGTGCGTTGTAAGATTTGCGGCATCATCACACACTGGGAACCCTTGGATCCTAAACCTGGTGCCCTGCACGGGGTCAACTTACGCAACTTTGATCCAGCAATGCTTGAGTTGGTTCATATTCGACGGTTTGATGGCGCTAACTCGTGGACATTCTTTGACTAGTTTCGACATCATGCAAGCTAAACGATCTCAAGCCTATGCCGACACTACTGCCGCTGTCGATGACTTTGTGGCCGCACTCTCATCAGATGTTAAGAATGAAGTTCAGGCAATACGCCACACGATTCTCGGAGTCGCGCCACAAATCGCTGAGGGTGTGAAATGGAATGCCCCGAGCTTCCGGACAACAGAGTATTTTGCGACCACGCATTTGCGAGGAAAAAATGGCATTGCCATCATTTTTCACCTTGGTGCCAAAGTAAGAGAGGCTAACCCTGAAGGCATCAGAATTGATGATGAAATGGCTTTGTTGCGGTGGTTAGCCAAAGATCGTGCGATTATTCGTTTTCAGAATTTGCAAGATTTCAATGCAAAGAGACTTGCTTTGGTTGAAATTGTGAATCAATGGATTCGTTATGTCTGACATAACATATCTCGCAATCCGCTGAGAATTACCGTGCTAACGAAATGGTGATGGTCGTTATATCGATGCTTTCAAGTGGTGCCGGCAGCGTGATTCGACCAATATTTTATCTTAATTTTAAGATTATCTCGGGTGCCATTCCATCATTTTGTGTTGGTCTATGATTCCAAAGTGTCGTTGCTGCTCCCCTTATTTGATGGGAAACAATTAGCACACCCACACTTTAGTAGTTATAAGTTACTCTAATTGCAATAAATGGCGTGAAATTTGCCTCATTTATGACCTCAATCGTGTTTTAGGTCGCGATTCTTTCCTTCAAATTCCATACTTCTTTCAATCCAAAGCACTTGATACTAAATAGTGTTTTGGATCAGAGCTCGTCGCCTGATTATTTCAATCGATATTTCCGAAATATTTATCTGAACAATTTTGTATGGGATTTTTCTTATGCGTTCTTTCATTCTGATGTTGGCGTTGTTTATTTCCGTGAACTGTCATGCTAATCCCTTTCTTTCGAATTCCGCGAATGTGATAGAGGATCATGGCGTATGTAAGCGTGGATCCGATTCAGTTGACGAAGAAAAATTTGTTTTAATCAATGGCATTGAGCATTGGATCACGATCAAAGGAGCAAGATGTGATAATCCCGTCATCTTATTTCTACATGGTGGACCTGCGAATCCGCTTAGTCCGTTTGCCGATGCTATTTATGGTGCTTGGAAAAAAGA
>CALKVB010000147.1 GCA_937996605.1 uncultured Oxalobacteraceae bacterium
TCGCGTTGGGCTCGGCTAGTAAAAATGCTGTGCTGATCTTAGAGCGCATCGGCCTCGTGAATGCGTTTGACGCCATTGTTGACGGTAACAAAGTGAGCCAAGCCAAACCTGATCCCGAAGTATTTATCAAAGCGGCACAAGAGTTAGCGGTGGATGCCACGCAGTGCGTGGTATTTGAAGATGCGGTAGCCGGTGTGCAAGCTGCATTGAACGCCAAGATGGCAGTTGTCGGTATCGGCGAAGCTTCTGTGCTGCATGCAGCGCATACCGTGTTGGCTAATTTTTCAGGGCTTAGCGTGGATGATGTTTTGGCGCGCTTGCCCGCTTAAGTTTGTCGTCATGTTTGTTGCGATGTTTTTTGTAATGCCAGTTTGAATTTGATGTGAATGTATCAGTTGTTTTGAAATAAAAACCTTCTCCCTCCCGAGAGTGTGGAAAGCCGGATGCGCAAATTTGTTGGTAGTTAGCAGCGAAGCTAGTAAGCAAATCGAGCGTATCCGGCATTCCAGTTTTACCCATTTGGATAAGTAAAAGATGAGAGACTATATTAAGAAAGACCCGTGGAATATTATCGAAGAAGGATTTGATCCAGCTTTGAATCGCATTTCCGAAAGTATTTTTTCCATCGGTAACGGCAAGATGGGCCAGCGCGCTAACTTTGAAGAAAAGTACAGCGGTAGCAGCTTGCGCGGCAGCTATGTGGCGGGTGTTTATTATCCAGATAAGACACGTGTGGGTTGGTGGAAAAATGGTTATCCAGAGTACTTCGCCAAAGTCCTCAATGCCACGAATTGGATAGGCATCAACGTTGCCATTGATGGTGAAGAATTAGATCTGGCGACGGCTCAAGTTTCTGCCTTTACGCGTGTCTTGAACATGCGAGAGGGTTTGTTGCAGCGCCAGTTTGTGGCGACACTGCCTTCGGGTAAACAGGTTCAGGTGCGCTCCACACGCTTTACGAGTATCGTTGATACGGATAACGGCGTGATTCGTTATGAAGTAACACCATTAAATTTCTCCGGCAAGATTCGTTTTACACCCTTGATTGATTTAAATGTCTTCAATCAAGACTCGAACTATGACGAACAATTTTGGACCGAAATTTCACGCGCTGTCAGCAAAGGTACTGCTGTTATTACGGGCGAAACCAAGAAAACCCAATTTCATGTGGCGACAGCCTTTGCGATTGAATTGAGTTTAGCGGGTGAGAAACAAGTTGTTGATGCTGAGACCGTCAGTCAAGATAAATTCGTGGCGAATGTTGTTGAGGTCAATGCGGCACAAGATCAAACCGCGACTTTGTACAAATACGCAGCGGTGATTTCCTCGCTGTATTCCGACAAAGCAGTGATCCAAAGTGATGCAGAGAAGAGTGCCGCCGCTGCAATGGCGAAAGGTTTTGATACGCTGATCAAAGAACATAGTGATGCGTGGATACAAAAATGGGCGGAATGCGATATCACGATTGAAGGCGATGTCGCTGCACAGCAAGCGATTCGTTTCAATATCCTGCAAATGAATCAAACCTACACCGGTGAAGATGAGCGTTTGAACATCGGCCCTAAAGGCTTTACTGGCGAGAAATACGGCGGTGTGACCTACTGGGATACCGAAGCCTACTGCTTGCCGTTCTATTTGAAAACCGCGGACCCTAAAGTCGCACGTCAACTCTTGGTATATCGCTATAAGCATTTGCAAAAGGCAATCGAGAATGCGGCGAAGCTAGGTTTTAAAGACGGCGCAGCGCTGTACCCGATGGTGACCATCAATGGCGAAGAATGCCATAACGAATGGGAAATTACTTTCGAGGAAATTCATCGAAACGGTGCCATGAGTTTTGCGATCTATAACTACATCAACCATACGGGTGATACCGCTTATTTGGCGGAGTATGGCTTGGAAGTTTTGATCGCGATCTCGCGCTTCTGGCGTCAACGCGTGCAATGGTCAGATCGTCGTAATGGCTACATCATGCTGGGTGTGACAGGTCCGAACGAATACGAAAACAACGTTAATAACAATTGGTACACCAACTTGTTAGCGCAATGGACCTTGAACTACACGCGTGAATCCTTGGCGCAAGTGCAGGCAAGCAACCCCGCGCGTTATGCTGAAATCGTGCAAAAGACAGGCTTTGGTGCGAAAGAAGATGAGCTCGCAGCGTGGAGTGATATCGCTGCTAAGATCGTATTGCCTGTCGATCAGCAAACCGGTGTGTTTATTCAGCACGATGGTTTCATGGATAAAGATCTGCAACCGATGTCGGCGATCCCGAAAGGCGAATACCCTATTCACAAGAATTGGTCTTGGGATCGTATTCTGCGTTCGTGCTACATCAAACAAGCCGACGTCTTGCAAGGTATTTACACTTTCGAGGCCAACTACGACAAAGAAACGCTGCGTAAGAACTTTGATTTCTACGAGCCATTGACAGTACATGAATCGTCTCTGTCACCTTGTATCCATTCGATCTTGGCATCGTCTTTGGGCTACGAAGACTTAGCGTATAAATTCTATTTGCGCACCGCGCGTCTAGATTTAGATGACTACAACCACGACACTGATGATGGCTTGCATATTACGTCGATGGCAGGTACGTGGATGTCCGTGGTGGAAGGTTTTGGCGGTGTGCGTGTACAGCAAGGTCAATTACGTTTAGCTCCAGCATTACCTAAGCAATGGCAAGGCTATTCTTTCCGTATCACTTTCCGTGGTGCATTGGTGAAAGTAGCAGTGACTTCCAATGCGGTGATTTTGGAAAACGAATCTGATACGGCTTTGCAAGTGCATGTGTATGGCGCTGAGAAAAATTTACCCGCACGCCAAATACTAAGCGTCGCTTGTTAATACAGAAATTCTTGCTCACATCGGCAGGGTAGAAGGATCCGATGTTGGGTTTCGGTCCCCGTGGTTATAGATTTATAAGCACGGGGCTTTTTTTTATTCTTTTTAAATCGTTTATTTAGGCGAATTGCGTTGTTGCTTGTCCTCGCAATACTTGAGTATTGCTGCGGGAAGCGCCTAGCACTTCATCCCAACTAAACGATTTGCGGTTGGTGGGACTAGTAGTCGTTTCCTTGCAATACTTCGTATTGCTCGGAGTGGTGCATGTTGCTTATTCCAACGCGCTCCCCATGCGCTACAATTTGATGATGTGAATGATGACGAATCTGATGCCGAAGTTGATGAATATGCCTACACACAATCCCGATTGGTGGCGTGAAGCCGTGATTTATCAGGTTTATCCGCGTAGTTTTATGGATAGTAATGGTGATGGTGTGGGTGACTTACCAGGTATCACCAGCCGCCTTGAGTACATCGCTAGCTTGGGTGTGGACATCGTTTGGATTTCGCCGTTTTTTACTTCGCCCATGAAAGACTTTGGCTACGACGTTGCCGATTACTGTGATGTTGATCCTTTGTTCGGTAGTTTGGCTGATTTTGACGCCTTGGTGGCGCGGGCCCATGAATTGGGGCTGAAAATCATGATCGACCAAGTCTTGTCACACACCGCTGAATCGCATCCTTGGTTTGCCGAAAGCCGCTCGAGCCGGAATAACCCCAAAGCTGATTGGTATGTGTGGGCGGATCCTCAAGCCGATGGTACGCCACCGAATAATTGGCTTTCCATTTTTGGTGGCTCGGCATGGCAGTGGGATACGCGCCGCTGTCAGTATTACTTGCACAATTTTCTGGTCAGCCAACCTGATATGAATTTTCATTGCCCGCAAGTGCAAGAAGCGCATTTGCAGAATATGCGATTTTGGTTGGAGCGCGGCGTCGACGGTTTCCGTATGGATGCTTGCATCTACCATTTTCATGATCCTTTATTGCGTAATAATCCTGTGGCTGCTAAGCAAAATACGGTGAATGTCGCAGCGTCAAATCCTTATGGCATGCAAGCCCATATTTATGATAATTCTCGCCCTGAGAATCTGCCATTTTTAGAAAAAGTACGCGCTTTACTCAACGAATATCAAGCCATTTCTATCGGTGAGATTGGTGCCGATGATGCTTTGGAAGTGATGGCGCAATACACCGAAGGCCAATGCCGCTTGCATATGGCGTATAGCTTTAATTTGTTGACCGCAGAATTTAGTGCCGCACATATTCGTCGTCAGGTTGAAGCCTTTGAGGCGCGTGTGAAAGAGGGAGGGGCATCGTGGTCGGTAGGTAATCACGATGTGGCGCGCGTGATGAGTCGTTGGGGCGGCGCAAAGGCTAGCCCTGAATTTGCCAAGATGATTTTGACCATGCAATTGGCCTTGAAAGGAACACCATGCTTGTATCAGGGCGACGAGTTAGCTTTAACAGAAGCCGATATCGCATATGAAGATTTGCAAGATCCCGTGGGTTTGACCTTTTGGCCTGAGGTGAAAGGCCGAGATGGCTGTCGTACGCCTATGCCTTGGAACGCGCAACAAGCCCATGCTGGATTTTCCAACCATAAGCCTTGGCTGCCTGTGCCACAAGAGCATCAAAAGCACGCGGTGTCGGTACAGGAGTCGAGTCCTGATTCTATGCTGCAATTTGCGCGCCGTGTGATTCGTTGGCGTAAAAGTATTCCACAGCTCTTGCGTGGCTCCATTCATTTCTTTGACGTCGCTGAGCCAGTGTTGGCGTTTCAACGGGATCTGCCCGGTGCTCCCAGTGTCATCGCGGTTTTCAATCTCAGCGCTGAAGCCGTCGTTTGCCCATTGCCGCAGGTCAGCGAAGCAATGGGTTTGACTGGACACGGCTTACACGCCTCGATTCAGGGCCATCAAGTTCATTTGCCTCCGTATGGCGGTTGGTTTGGTATCCAACGTAGCATTTAAGATTGAAGCGGCTTTAGACCGCTTTTAGACGTTCGTCGCCCACTTTCTCCCATTCAAGTAGCAGACAAGCAGCAGATTTTCACCAAATCTGCTTTTGCGTTTATACTTCTGCGCACAACAAAAACTTTTGGAAGTTCTGTGCGAAGGCGACTTTTACATGCCAACAGCAGAATTTCTTCACCTTTAGAGGAAAGATGAATATGCGTTTTCTGAAACACATGATTGCTGGCTTGAGTTTAGGTTTGTTTGCTTTGTCCGCTTCAGCAGCGGTAGGAAACCCAGAAAACGGACGAGAATATCGCAATTTGCGTCAAGCCCAACCGACTGATGCTGGAAAGAAGATTGAAGTTATCGAGTTCTTCGCCTATTACTGCCCACATTGTTATGCTTTAGAACCGCTGATGGCGGATTGGGTCAAAAAGAATAGCGATAAGATTGTGTTTAAGCGTGTACATGTGTTGAACCCTGGTGTTGAAGCACAATTGAAAACTTACTATGCTTTGGAGGCATTAGGTAAAGTCGATCAATATCAAGCAAAAGTTTTTGAAACTTTCCATGTCGAACGCAATCGACTCATGTCAAATGATGATGTGACTCGAATGGTTAATAAATTAGGCATCGATAAGGCAGCATTTTTTAGCGCCTACAATTCTTTCTCCGTCACCACGCGTCTTGGTCGTATGGAAAAAACCATGGCCGATTATGAAGTTAATTCTTGGCCTACAATCGTAGTCGACGGCAGACTGCAAACATCGCCAACTCAGGCTGTTGCTTCATTTCCTTCTCGGCCAACTGAAGAGCAACAAAATCGTGCTTTGTTGCCAGTACTCGACGCCTTGATTGCGAAGGTGCAAAAGGAACGCGGCGCGAAATAAAGCAATTCCAGTTAGCAAAGCAACCAAAGCAACCAAAGTTAACAAGATAACTAAAAGTCGCCACAAAAAAAGCCGGGATCTTCCCGGCTTTTTTGTACTCAACAACTTGCACTAAGCTTATTTTGCAAATACACGATATTCCCAAGCTTTCAATTCCAATTTCACCTGAGCACCTGTCGGCGCGGCCTTACCAGTGCTGATGTCTTTTAGTCCTTTAACAGCTAAAGCGCCATCAATGGTCGCCGTCTGTGCTTTGTTTGACAGGTTGAATACCGCGACAATTTGATTGCCCGCTTTTTCACGAGTGAAGGCAAATACT
>CALKVB010000148.1 GCA_937996605.1 uncultured Oxalobacteraceae bacterium
ATTTTTATCAAGATAGGGTGTGAAGTGAGTTGGTTTAGGCGCTGAATTGGCCTCAAACCAAAAATGGAACCAAGTACATTCAGAATCCAACAATGATTGCCAACCGGGCTCTCGTGGCCCTGAGCAACTCATGCTACCTGCATGCGGCGTTTCGCGACGAATGGCATTACTTATTGGCACGAAAAATTCATCCTCGCTGGCAAAAGCGGCGGTACGGCCGTTATAAATAAAGAAGCGTGGACTCGGTTTCCAATCGTCAATCACACCTACCACAGTGTATTCTCCGTTCATCATGCGAATTTTTTGTCCAACAGGATTCACCGCACCGAATAATTGTTCCGCTTTCTTGCGACTAAACACCACCACATCGGCGGCACTGCGATCTTCCGCCTCACGCCAAGCTTGTCCATATAAAAAGGGCACATCAAACATCGCAAAAAAATCAACACTGGTGGCAATGCCATCAAGACCAGTAACCCCAAGCTCTTTGCGTGCTGGTTCCACCACACCATTGATGCCATACATCGCAGCGCGTCGCACACCTTGCTTGCTATTTAAGAATGCCATCGCATCTTTGTAGGTTAATTGATGATCCGAATAACTTTGGCCTGGCACATAGCCTTCCTTAGGATTCACATCCACTACAGGCGCAAACAAACGTTCACTTTTCTGCGGAATAGGATCACCCGACATCACATGCAAAATGGTCAGTGTCGACACACTCGCTGCGACACCTATCGCAAGTATCAACACCATCAAAGCAGTGAGTGCAGGATTGCGGCGCAAGCTCCTTACGCCAAGCAAAAAATAATATTGCAGCATACTGATTCTCCCAAGGCTCAAGCAGATTGTGCGATCGATGGCTCAACCACTAGACTTGGTGCTTTGCGCACCAAATCAGACACTTGGCCATCGATGATGTGCACATTACGTTGCGAACGCAATGCTAGCTCTGGGTCATGTGTCACCATTAGAATCGTGGTACCGCGGGCATTAATCTCTTCCAATAATTCCATCACGCTGCGCGCCATTTGTGTATCGAGGTTTCCCGTAGGTTCATCGGCTAACAACAATTTAGGCGAGCCCGCCAAAGCACGTGCGATTGCCACGCGTTGTTGCTGACCACCTGACAGTTCCGCTGGATAATGTTTCATACGCGAAGACAAACCAACTTGGGCTAATGCATCTTCGATACGCTCTTTGCGTTCTTTGGCTGGCAAGCCGCGATAGCGCAGAGGTACATCGACGTTGTCGAACAAATTCAAATCAGGAATCAGATTAAAGCCTTGAAATATAAAGCCCAGCTTCTCATTACGCATTTGAGTGCGCGCGCTATCGTTCATACCCGTGACATTGACGCCATCCAGATAGTATTCACCGCCAGTGAAATCTTCGAGCAATCCAGCGATATTTAAGAAAGTGGTTTTACCTGAACCGGATGGGCCTGTGACTGTCACAAACTCACCTTGTTTGACATGAATTTCAAAACCACGCAGCGCATGGGTTTCTATCATGTGGGTGCGATAAACCTTGCTTAAATTTTTCATATGTAACATCGTGATTCCTTTCGCGCTTGAGGCGCCTTGTGGCTGATTTAGCTGATTTTGCAGATTTAGTTGTTTAAAGAAATTGTGGTTGCGTTTTCAAATTGGTCAGTACCAGCAACAACGATCTTGTCGCCTTCTTTTAACCCTTCCAGAATTTCTACCGCTGAGATACTCGTGGCGCCTAGTTTGAAGGGACGACGTACCGCAATATTATTTTCAACGATGTAGACAAAGCGACCACCTTCACTCTCAACAAAGGGGCCACGCGCTACCATCAAGACATTCGGGCGCTCTTCAATCAAAAGCCGTGCAGAAACGCGTTGGCTTTGACGTAAACCGGCTGGTTGTGCGCCATCGAAACGTACTCGTGCCAGCACTTGGTTCTTGACCACCTCTGGAGAAATCGCCGACAGCTTGCCCTTGGTCATATTGCCGTTAATACTGATTTCAGCTGTCATTCCTATGCCTAGATCTGCGGCGAAAGACTCTGGCACTTCGAGTTCAACTTCCAGCTGAGACAAATCGACTAAGGTCATCAATGCAGTATTCGCTGCTACCACACTGCGGTTGGCAACCGATAAAGTTCCTACCATGCCATCGACCGGCGCTTTGAGTTTTAACTCTTCAACTTTACGTTTCGCATCGTCGCGTACAAGACGCTGTTGTTCGAGTTGAGCGACCTTAGTTTTGAGATTGAGGTCAACATCTTCGCCCTCTAATTGAGTCGCTGCGGCGGCATGCTTGGCGCGAATTTCCGCCGTCTTTAAGGCATCTTGGGCTTTGGCATAATCGATTTTTGAAATCACACCAGAAAGCCCTGCTTGTTCAACCCGTTCAAAGGTTCGCGCTGCGGTAATACGTTCGATCTCCGCTTGATCTGCGTCGCGTTGTGCAATCAATTTCTGTTTGCGCGCCAAGATACGTTGGCGTGAAACTTCGGCCTCTAATTGATCGTAATTGGCTTGCTCACGTTTGAGTAAATTGGTGAGGTCGGGCGATTCGAGCTCAGCCACGATATCACCTTTTTTTACCATATCACCGGCCTTCACTTTTAGTGTAACCGTACTCGACGCGGTGGAGTAAAGGGTTGGACTAATGGCCGCCACCATGCGGCCATTGACCGCGACATCACGCACCAAATTACCACGGGTAACTGCAGCTATTTTGATACGAGCGCCACTGATCGATTTGCTGCTCTTGCTGAACCCGCGTACCAAGATAAAGCTGGTCGCAACTAAAGCGATACTGATGACAACACCAATAATGAGCTTTTTGCGCTGCCAAATCGGTGCTTGAGCGATGACTTGGTCCTGTCCTGAGGTATCTCGAATCATATTGCTTCCTGAAAAGGTTACGGCTGATAACAGCTATTTAGCAGGAAGCGTGCCAAGCAAGAAGATCAAGTTAAGTCATTGATTTATAGACTTAATTTCCATAATTAAAGCGCAATCATTCGAAATAAGATTGTCCACACCTGGCAGCGGACAAGGCTCGGACAGAGTTGAGAGACGTAAACATTTCCCAATCTTCAACTTAGTTTGCGCCGTATTTTGCGTCGCATTCTTCAACCTATGCGGCGAAATCAGGATCACTCACGCCGATTAAGCCAATAGCCAATTTGGTGTCGCTGGCAGTGACTGCCGCAGCAATTAACACACCGCGTTGAAAGTTCTCTTCTGGGGTAAAGTAGCTAATACCCTGCTCAATGGCAAAATAGTTGGCAACCGCGAATTTATTATCGAGTAAATTGGCCACCCAGCCATAGCTAGCATCATTCTTAAAACCATGAGCAGCATTCAAAATGGAATTCACCAAAGTGCCCCTAGTTTCAGCCCCAATACTGCCTTCCGGCTTACTCAATGCATTACTCCAATAGTCGAGGCCACTTTGATCGACTTCACTTCGTCCTAGTACGTTTTTATAAATCGTCTTAATGAAATCAGTGTTCGACATTGCTGAACTATAGCCAGTCAATACGTTAAAAGTTGGACTAATCGCCGCCGAGTAAAACGATTTACCTATCGTATCGATACTTACGCCATTCTTAAATTGCGTAAGCCAATAATTCATTCCTTCTGCGTCGGGGATACGATTAAAATAGGCAACATACAGCTCAGCTATATTTTTCACCGCGCTCATTCCGACAGATCGTGCAATTTGCCCTATCGTCAGATCAATTCTCATGTCATGAAACTCTAAGCGTTCAATCGACTTCATTGAGTCATGATCAAATTTTCGAAGCTTACTTTGCGCGTCAAATTCCAAACCTACATCGCCTTCTGATTTGCGCAGAGTGTAGTCATTGCGATTATCTTTAAAGATCGCTGTATCAAAGCCAGCGTCACCATCGATAATGTCATACCCAGCATCGCCAAAAATACGATTGTCGAGTTTATTCCCAGTTAAATGATCATCTAGTGGCGAACCATTGACATTCTCAATCCAGGTTTCATAGTCAATCGAAATATTGTTAAGCGCATTTTCTAACTCTCCTTTGTCAGACACATTATGCGTACCGACCGATAGATCTGAACCTGGCGTCAAATTAACCTCGACTCCTTGCATACGGAGCTTGGTCGTGTCATTCACGTCAAAAAATTTCACTCGACCATTGCTTATTCCAGAAAAATCTAAGGTGTCGACACCACCAGTATCATTCACCAAAATTAATTTAAAACCGTCTGTATTTGCAAAATGATAGACGTCATCACCGGCATGATAGGCGCGTCCACCATACAAAAACCGCAAAGCGAGCATATCGTATTTGCCGAAGAAAATACGCTCCTGCCCTTGCGGCACCTCGGCATAGGACATGATGGTATTGAGGACCGTATCCTCAGCACTGGCTAAGAAATTTTGCAGCTCCGGCTTTGAAATCTCTCCCGCATTGTAGTTACCTGGGTGTTTGAGACCCAAAGTGTGACCAATCTCATGTACTAAGGTTGACCAACTAAAATTTCCGGGAACCAGATTATCAGTCGCTTCGAAGCTATCAATATTTAAATACAGATCGCCCGCAGAATCCGATAAACCAGGCAAGTAGGCATACCCAGAGCTTATTCCGCGCTGCGAGTTATTGCCGAATCGTAGTTGGCCAAAACTGGTAACGGTGTCATCTACCTCAACAAAATCGAGACCAATCTGCTGTGAAATTAGATGCAAGATCTCTCTGGTTGCCGCTTTCTGGGTTTCAGTGAAAGAAATAAATCCATTCTGATCTTCTGGTGCCGCGTAACTTGGCACTGCATTCATAAAACTAAAACTAACTATGGTCGCTGTGCCGAGTTTATCGTTCGCATTCCAGCGCGAAGCCAATGATTCCAGTAGGACGTCAATGCGGTAATCGCCGCTGTACGGAAACGGAATCACCGTTTCTTTTTGTGGTGGAATGGTTGTCGGCATAAATTCTGAAGAAACCTATCGATGAATGGCATTAGGACGATGCTCAATAGTAAGCTCTATCGAGGACAGAAAGCAATCTAGACGGTATTAACAGCTCTTATTAATCCTAAATCTAGTCGCTCAATAAAGTTGTTTGAATAAAGGAGAACTCAATGAATTTGATACAAACTGATCGTCATTCCAAAGCACCGTCAAATGATAGGCTCACTAGTGCTTAAGATCACAATGAAACGTTCAAATCATTTGAAAAATGGTGCTACATGACATGCATACCTACTTAAACCGAGACCGCCAGAATTCATCCAAACTCATGTTCTCTATTCAACCAAGCCAGATGCAAATTAAGTAGGTCGTACCGTGAGAATCAAGATACCGAAAAGAATAAATCCAAGACCGATAATTTTTTGCGTGTCGAAACTATCGCCAAAGATCATTTTACTCAAGACGGCGACACACACAAAGGTCAGGCCTGCCATCAAGGGTGAAGCCACGCTTAACGCGGTATTGGACAAAACTTGTAGCGTCAATAAAAAACTGAATCCATACAGCACTAAGCTGGCGAATAGATGCCAAGAAAAATAGGTTTGTGGATCAAGCAATTGAAATCCGCGTTGGCTGGCAAATTTCATCATCACTTGCGCGGAGACATTACAAATCACGGCGCACAGCGCAAGCAACATCGCATTCATTGTTCTTCCTTGCTATCAACTGTCTTAATCAAGAAACTAGGACGTCCTTTCACCTCATCATACAGGCGTGCGAGGTAATGTCCAATCACGCCCAAGCTCAGTAAAATCGCCCCACCTATAATAATGATCAATAAATTGACTGTGGTAAAACCATCCATCGCCTTACCTTCAAGTTTTTGCACTAAACTAATCGCGCCAATAATGACACCAAATAACAAAGTCGCAGCGCCAACATAAGTCACCAGTTTGAGTGGTAAGCTAGAAAAACTCGTAATATTATTAATCGCGTAGCGTATCAGTTTGAGACGATTCCATTTACTTTCGCTACCGTCTGGACGGTCTGCTACTTCGAATGGCAGTTGCGCAC
>CALKVB010000149.1 GCA_937996605.1 uncultured Oxalobacteraceae bacterium
GGCGCAAACACCAGCGATTTCCCATCGGCGGAGGGATTCCACAACTGTAAGCCAATACGTGTCAAACCTTTGGCAATTTCGGGGTTAGACTCTAACGCTCGCATCGAAGTCTCAATACCATAGGCAGGCACCCAGCCTATCACTTGGGGCGATGTCGTCTTTGGGATGGCGGTCGCGGCCTGACATACAGATTGAGGTAAAGAGAAACAACAGCAGGCTGTGAATGCAAGTCCGAGACGAAAAAGTAGAGCGCGCATAATTTTAAAGAAAGCCAATAAAAGTAGCATTGTTAAGCGAGTTCAGGAAAGTCGCAATTGGTATTTCACTGGTATTTAATAATAAACGACATCAGACAGCATATTGACACCATAGTGGTATCAACACCTGATCAAGGGGAACTCAAGGCCAGAGCTCATCACCCTTGCATTTGAGGCAACACCAATCTCCGCGATGACCTCTTTTTCTTAGACAAATTGAGCCAGATTAAGGTGTTTTTTTGCAAGATCGCCATCACAACGTATAATCTCGACCTACACCAGCTACTCTAGCTTCCTATCTATTGGATTTTTGCAGGATTTCCCTTGTCTGCCACAGCAAACCAAAACACCATCAACCAATTGATCGCGCCGGATATGGCCGCTGTCAATCAGGTTATCCGTGAACAACTTCACTCTGACGTTGCCCTCGTTAGCCAAATTTCCGAATACATCATCAATGCCGGCGGTAAACGTATCCGCCCCGTTCTAGTCCTATTGATGGCAAATGCCTATGCCTACCAAGGCAAACATCACTACGACTTAGCGGCCATCGTTGAATTTATTCACACAGCGACTTTGCTACATGACGATGTCGTCGACGAGTCTTCAATGCGTCGAGGGCGCCAAACCGCAAATGCCTTGTTTGGCAATGCAGCCTCGGTGTTAGTCGGTGATTTCTTGTACTCCCGTGCGTTTCAAATGATGGTCAATATTGACAGCATGCAAGTGATGCGCATCTTGGCTGACGCCACTAACGTCATCGCTGAGGGTGAAGTTTTGCAATTGTTGAATATGCATGATCCCGATGTAACAGAAGAACGCTACCTCGAAGTGATCCGCTGCAAGACTGCGAAGTTATTTGAGGCCGCAGCCGAAATTGGTGCGCTGATTAGCGGTGCCACAACAGAGCAAATCGCCGCAGCTGGCGAATATGGGCGCTCACTTGGTACTGCCTTTCAATTAATCGATGACGTCCTTGATTACTCTGGCAAAGCTGAAGAGATCGGCAAAAATGTGGGAGACGATTTGCGCGAGGGCAAACCAACCTTGCCACTCATCTATTTGATGAAACATGGTTCCGAGGAAGAACGCGCCTTAGTCAAAGCCTGTATCGAAGAAGGCGACGAATCAAAGTTTGACGCGATTTTGGCCGCGATTACGCAATCCGGCGCGCTGGCTTACACTAAAACTCAAGCAGACCAAGCGGCGCAACGCGCAGCCGAGGCAATTGCTGGCTTACCACAAACTGCTTATAAACAAGCATTGCTCGATCTAGCCTATTTAGCTGTAAATCGAAACCATTAATTACTCTTCACGTAGCTCAAACGAGCTGCGCCAAGGGAGATAATCGAGCGATGAAAATGCAAACTTTGATCGTCCATCCCCTAAAAACAGACAAATTTACAACACCACGTTCAGACTTGTTCGCTTCGCCTCACTGCACAATCGCGTCCATCGCGACTTCGTAAAATAAAAACAAGATTGTTCGACAATGTCGTTTTTCAAGCGTCTTGCCACTCCTTGGCATACGCGAAGTCGTGCTTTTGACTGATTGAAAACAAATTCACAACTGTGTAGCTTCTATTAGACAATTCCGTCAATTTAATCACCGTTTTTCCTCAGAAAACGAGCATTTGTTGGTGTTTTTGAACATGGCTTTCGGTACAGGCTACAATGCATCTTAGTCGACAAATCAATGCCATAAACTCTTGAAAAACAATAAGTAAAAGACTAATCCTCAAGCTTAGCGTGAATTCGATCACTGTTTACAAAACTCTTACTTCGCTGCATTATCACAAAGCAATCAACGATTACCCTTTTTCCTGACGAGAATTATGTCTGCTGCGCCTCCTAATCCCGCGACCAACTTACCTGCTTCAGGCTTAGCTCGTGCATTGGCACAAGCTAATCTTGTGACCAGCGCGCAAATTGAAACAGCACAGAAAAAGAGTCAAATTGAGAAAACTCCTTTTCTCGATGCCCTCATTCATGGCGGAGCAATAAGCCCACGTGATTTAGCAAGTTTCTGCTCTGAGACTTTTGGTTATCCACAGCTAGACCTAAGCTTATTTGAGGAATCACTGCTTCCGGAAAAAGTAATCGACGTAAAAATGATGCAATCGCAGCGGGTAGTGCCGCTGTCGAAAAAAGGAAATAAAGTCGCAGTCGCGATTTCAGATCCGACGAATACCGTAGCGATTGACCAAATCAAGTTTCAGACCGGACTCAGTGTCGATATTGTTATCGTTCAACACGATATCTTACTGAAGTTAGTCGATAAATTAAGTAAGACCTCGGAGCAATCACTGAGTGATTTAGCCAGTGACGACTACGAACTTGAATTTAATGAGGAAGATCTTAATTCTGGCGTCGCGGATACTCAAGCCGCGGCTGAAATTGATGATGCGCCTGTCGTTAAGTTCCTTCAAAAAATGCTGATCGATGCGATTAACATGGGCGCATCAGATCTTCACTTCGAGCCATTCGAAAAGTTTTATCGGATCCGGTTCCGTGTTGATGGTGAATTGCGAGAGATCGCTCAACCACCACTTGCAATCAAAGACAAATTAGTGTCGCGTATCAAAGTTATTTCGAAGTTAGATATCTCCGAAAAACGCGTACCACAAGATGGACGTATGAAACTGGTACTGTCGGCAACCAAAGCCATCGATTTTCGCGTTAGCACCTTGCCGACCTTGTTTGGCGAAAAAATCGTAATGCGTATCTTGGATGGCTCACAAGCCCAAATGGGTATTGACGCACTTGGTTACGATCCGGATCAAAAAGAAATCCTGATGGACGCGATTCATCGCCCTTATGGCATGGTGTTGGTCACGGGGCCAACTGGTTCTGGTAAGACTGTATCGCTTTACACCTGCCTTAACGTGATTAACAAGCCCGGCATTAATATTTCAACGGCAGAAGATCCAGCAGAGATTAACTTACCTGGTGTGAATCAAGTCAATGTGAATGACAAAGCAGGATTGACCTTCCCGGTCGCACTCAAAGCCTTCTTGCGTCAAGATCCAGACATCATCATGGTCGGTGAGATTCGTGACTTGGAAACGGCTGATATCGCGATTAAAGCAGCGCAAACGGGGCACATGGTATTTTCAACACTCCATACGAATGATGCGCCGTCGACACTTACACGTTTGATGAATATGGGCGTTGCGCCATTCAATATTGCCTCTTCTGTTATCTTAATCACCGCGCAGCGTTTGGCTCGGCGCCTTTGTACCTGCAAAAAACCAGTTGAAGTATTGGATGAGGTCTTGCTGCAGGCGGGCTTTATTGATGAAGAACTTGACGGTACTTGGAAGCCCTATGGCCCCGTTGGCTGCGAACGTTGCAGCGGCTCTGGCTACAAAGGCCGCGTTGGTATTTACCAAATCATGCCAATCACCGAGGCCATTGAGCGAATTATTTTGGCGAACGGTACAGCACTCGAGATACGCAAACAATCTGAAGCCGATGGCGTAAAAGGTTTGCGCCGATCAGGCTTGCAAAAAGTCCGACAAGGACTGACCAGTCTAGAAGAAGTTCTTGGCTGTACCAACGAATAACAAATCAGGATTAAGTAGATGGCTACTCCGCAGAACAAACCAGCAAAAGCTACACAGGTCAAAGATGCTTTGTATGCCTGGGAAGGCAAAGACAGACAAGGCAAAACGGTGCGCGGTGAACTGCGCGCGCAAAGTGAAGCTGTGGTCAACGCGACCATACGCCGGCAAGGCGTAATCGTCACCAAAGTTAAGAAAAAGACCTATAGCAGCGGCAAAAAAATTACGGATAAAGACATCACCTTGTTCACTCGCCAGTTGGCAACCATGATGAAAGCAGGTGTACCTTTACTTCAATCATTTGATATTGTTGGCAAAGGCCATTCCAATCCATCGGTTTCCAAGCTTTTGATGGATATCCGTGGAGACATCGAGACCGGTACTAGCTTAAATCAAGCATTCCGTAAATACCCTCTTTATTTTGACGCCTTGTTCTGTAACTTAGTCGGTGCGGGTGAGCAAGCCGGTATTTTGGAAGACCTCTTGACTCGCCTTGCGATTTACAAAGAAAAAACGATGGCGATTAAAGCGAAGATCAAATCCGCTTTAACCTATCCAATTGCGATTCTGGTCATCGCTTTCGTCGTCACTGCCGTGATCATGATTTGGGTCGTACCCGCCTTTAAGGAGGTGTTCACGAGTTTTGGTGCCGACCTCCCTGCTCCAACGCTCATCGTGATGGGCATTTCTGACTACTTCGTAAGGAACTGGTACCTCATTTTTGGCGGTATTTTCGGTGCTGTTTATTTCTTTTTCCAAACTTGGCGCCGTTCGCTTGAAATGCAGCGATTTATGGACCGAGCACTATTACAAGCACCGATTTTTGGTGATGTTATTCGCAAAGCAACCATTGCCCGCTGGACCCGTACCTTAGCAACCATGTTTGCCGCGGGCGTACCTTTGGTTGAAGCATTAGATTCAGTAGGGGGCGCATCCGGTAACGCTGTCTACCTTGATGCAACAATCAAGATCCAAACTGAAATTACCACTGGTACCAGCCTCACAGTGGCCATGCAAAATGCTAATGTGTTTCCCACCATGGTCACACAAATGGTGGCGATCGGTGAAGAATCAGGTGCGTTAGATGCCATGTTAGGAAAAGTCGCTGATTTCTATGAAGAAGAGGTCAACGAGGCTGTTGCCGCGCTTTCAAGTTTGATGGAACCGATGATTATGGCCATTCTCGGCGTTGTCATCGGCGGCTTAGTGGTAGCGATGTACCTCCCGATCTTCAAATTGGGTGCGGTGGTTTAATGCTAGATCTGATTTTTTTTACTCCAGCACATAATCTTACAAGCACCGTCTGCATTGGAATTGTTGGTCTGATCGTAGGTAGTTTCTTGAACGTCGTCATCCATCGCATCCCAAAAATGATGCAGAGGGAGATCGATAACTTTATCGCTGAGGAAACAGGTAAAGAGCTGCCTCATACTGATCGTTATAATTTAATGGTGCCGCGTTCGGCCTGTCCGCGATGCGGGCACCAAATTATGGCGTCTGAAAACATCCCCGTCATCAGCTACCTTATGCTGGGTGGCAAGTGCAGTGAGTGCAAACTAAAAATCTCCCCTAGGTATCCTGTAATCGAAGCACTTACCGGCGCCTTAACAGCCTTTCTGATTTGGCATTTCGGTAGCGATTTTGGCGGTCTTGGTGCCGTCGTATTCGCTTGGTTTATGATCGCACTAACTTGCATAGACTTAGACACTAAATTACTTCCAGACAGCCTAACGCTCCCTCTTCTCTGGCTAGGCCTATTGGTCAATTGGCACGGTGCTTACTTCGCATCACTTAACCATGCGGTCATTGGGGCGGTTGCGGGTTATCTATCGCTGTGGTCAGTGTATTGGCTGTTTAAGATTATTACCCACAAAGAAGGCATGGGTTACGGAGACTTCAAGCTGCTGGCCGCGCTCGGCGGAGAACCCGTGCAGGCCGCCCTGTCGCTGCCGACGGTGCTGATTGGTTTATTGTTGTATCTGCTGTTAAGCCGTCAGGGCTTGCTCGGTTCATGGCATTGGTTGTTCAGCCAGACCGGCATCATCGCCGGTCAGGCCGTCATCGCCTTTCCAGTCCTGACCGCATTCACCCTGAGCGCAGTGCAATCGGCCGACCCACGACTGGCGGAAACCGCGATCACGCTGGGCGCGAATCGCCTCCAGGTAATGTGGACGGTGCTGCATGAA
>CALKVB010000150.1 GCA_937996605.1 uncultured Oxalobacteraceae bacterium
TTGGCTGAACGCCTATACGAAGTGCCTGTCCCTGCAGGTAATTACCGCCAGCTCGAAGCCGATGACAAGCGACTCTATTTCTTGGAGCGCGATCCAGTAGATCGTAATCGCAGCAATCTTAAGACCTTAGCGATCGCCAAAACCGCACCACAAGCCGAGGTGTTTGCAGCGGGAGTTCGCGCCTATAACTTGGCTAAAGACAAAAAACATATCTACTTCAACATGGGAGCCGCAGGCCCAGGCGACTTCTACGTCACCGACGCCGGTGCCAAAGCGCCGGGTGATTTGAGCAAAGCCAAGATCAAGATTGATGATTGGAGCTTCAGCGCCAACCCACGCGATGAGTGGAAACAAATGTTCACCGATGCATGGCGTATGCATCGCGACTTTTTGTACGACACCAAGATGCGTGGTGTAGATTGGGAAAAAATGCGCGACAAATACGCGCCTCTGGTCGATCGTGTGACGGATCGTGCCGAACTCAATGATGTGCTTGGTTTAATGGTTAGCGAAGTCAGTTCCTTGCATTCACAAATTCGCCCTGGTGATGTACGTCGCGCCAGCCCAGATGGTGCACCTGCTGGCTTAGGTGCGGTACTCAGCAAGGTACAAGACGGCTATCGCATCGATCACATTTATCGTAGCGAACCCGACTTGCCTTCACAACGCGGGCCACTCGACAACCCTGACCTCGATATCAAAGTGGGCGATGTCATCACGTCCATCAATGGTAAATCAGTGCTCGAAGCACGAGATATTTCAGACCTTTTGATCAACCAAGCAGATAAACAAGTATTACTGCAAGCCAAACGCGGCGCGGCTCCAGCCAAGAGTATGTTGATCTCACCGATTAGCATGGCGAAGCAAGCGAACCTGCGTTACAGCGATTGGGAACAAGGCTTAAGTAAAAAAGTCGATCAAGCCTCTAACGGCAAAATCGGCTACTTGCACTTACGCGCCATGGGCCCTGCCGATGTCGCCAGCTTTGCACGTGATTTCTACGCCAATTACAACCGCGATGGTTTAATCATCGACGTACGTCGCAATAACGGCGGCAATATCGACAGCTGGATCATCGAAAAACTCTTACGCAAAGCCTGGGCATTTTGGTCATCGGAAGGCAATCAACCGTATGCCAATATGCAGCAAACTTTCCGTGGGCACTTGGTTGTTTTGATCGATGAATTAACTTACTCCGATGGTGAAACCTTCGCGGCGGGCATCAAGTCTTTGAACCTCGGCCCACTGGTTGGCAAACGCACCGCAGGTGCAGGCGTCTGGCTCTCTGACCGCAACACGCTGGCCGATAACGGCATGGTACGCGCAGCAGAGAACGCACAGTTTGATGTCAAAGACGGCCGTTGGTTAGTGGAAGGCGTAGGCGTAGCACCTGACATCGAAGTCGACAATCCACCACATGCAAGTTTCAAAGGTGAAGATAAACAACTGGACGCTGCGATTTACTACTTGCAGAAGAAGTTGAAAGAGCAACCGATCAAGCCTTTAGTGCCTCAGGCAATTCCGCCTTTGAAGTGATGGGATTGTAATTCACTTACTTTTTATGTGAATTCGATACCTAGAATAGAAACGCCAGCTTGCTTTGCTTGCTGGCGTTTTCTTATTAGAACAGCTTAAGTAATTGATTTAGGATTGGGAATCCAACTTCATACACGGTGCGAGCCGGTTTCATTCATTCTCTTCAGTTCAAATCTACTCTCAGTTATCCCTATTTTTTGTTCATAGGTAAAAGCACCTTCTTGATAAACAAGGCGGTTGGCGTCGTCATCTCTTTATTGCAATGTAACGCTCCCAGCCACCAACTTGATACTTGCGATGAACGCAAATCGCTATACATAAAGCTACGACGCCATGCGAGTACATCCCCCGTCTTCAAATCTACGACAACATGTTCGCCACCTGCGATTCCGCGTTCACGTAATTTGGCATCCCCAACCCCGCGCCAAGTGTAACCATACGCGGCGTCTATCTTGTTCTTTTGTTCTGCAGTGACGATATAAGGCACTTGCATTCCTCTTCCTTTAATCTCAGGATTAAACGTACCGTATGTTTTTCCTACATGTGCTTGCTCATCACGATAAAATCGCACGATTAACGCTTCAATTTTTTGATTACTCAGCTCTTTACTCACATCCTTTAAAAAGGTTTTCTTATCGTTTAATGCAACGCTCCACATTTCCAAAAAATTATATTTTCCTATGTTGGGTTGAACAAAAACCTCCCATGGCACAGATGTATCTTCTCTTGTGAGGGTATATGGGTCTTCCAATACATAACGATCACTCAACTCACGATCAGTCGGAAAAAAAGTCGGCCGCATCTGAAACACACCTTCAACATTCTCCACCGTCCGATAAATCACTTCACCCGCCTCTTTCTCACACAACATTCTGAAGTAGGCGTAATTACTCATACCAGGTTTAGGTGGTGGTAGCTCTGTACTCTTGGGCCATTTAATTTCGGGCATATCGATATGCGGCTTACTGATCTTCTCATCCCAACGACGCAAGCCATACACATCACAATCGGGGTTTCTGTAATAGCGGTGATCTCCACCGCTTTGCATGCAGGCATACCAAGTATCACGATCATATTTTTCACCAAAATGATCACGTTTGTTGGGATCTAGCACCGGCATACCCGAGTAGAGAATGGCGATGCAAGCTTGATACTGCAAATTGTTACGTGAGGATTCACATCTCTCTTCAACCAATGCCGCTGGCACTTGCGCAATATCCTCAGCCGTCGGTTTAGGTCGCTCAGGGTTAGGCGGATATTTTGGAGCAGTCTGGGTTTGGCAAGCCGCAAGCAGCAGCGAGACAACAGACGCCAACATGGTTTTGATTTTCATGAATCCTAGACACTTTCAAAAAGTTCGATCGACATCGCACTAGCTTGCACAAGTTAGCAAGGCGGATCTTGCCTGTGCTTGTGTTTTTATGTCAACAAAAAAAATAACGAGCGCGCGGCTCGTTATTTTTACATTGCCAAGTAATCGAACTTGCTCAGTACCGATGATCCGACGGTCCCACCACATCGCGATACGCATGCCAAGTGGCATGACCGACGATGGGCATGGTGAACATAAAGCCTATGTTCCAAGTCATAAAACCTAAGACCACGAAGCTGACGATGATCAAGCCCCAGACGATGGTCAAAGGAATATTCACGGTGAGTGCGACGATGCTGATGATCATCGAGCTGATCGCATCAGAATCGCGGTCTAGCATCATGGGAATGGAAACCCAGCTAATCGCAAACACCAAGCTGGCGAAGATGAACCCTACGCAGCCATACACGAATAAAAATTCGACATTATCGAGCGAAAAGAGTTTGGCTAAAAAGCCTTCCATAGTCGGCATGCCTTTGTTGTAGAACAGCGCGAAAATTACCAAAGAGGCGCGCGCCCAGACCATCATGATCACCGCCAAGACCACGGCGAAGGTGCCAATATTGCTCCATCTACCGCTCATGGAGAACACGCTATTGATCATGCCTGAGCGTAGGTTTTCGATGCGACGACTGACGTCATAAAGCCCAAGTGCTAGCAAAGGGCCAATTAACAAAAATCCGCAAGTTAAGGCAGACAAATACTGTGGCGCATTGGCTAGCACTAGCTTGAGTACGCCTCCCATTAAGGCGAAACAAATGCCATAAAAAATACCCGCCATAGGTTCGGCACGAAAATCACGCCAGCCCATTTTCAGCCAATAAAATGGTCGTAAGGCGCCCAAACGGGCAACCGGTGGGAAACTACTTTTTTGATCAATCACCATGGTGATGTCGGGTGGCGCGCTGTCACCATCGCGGCCGTTAGATTGCTCACTCATATTGTCTCCGTCATGTTGGAACCCGCTCTTCTATTGAGTGCTGGTGTTCGCTTATTTTTTATTGTTGCGCTGCATGGTGATGGATACCTAGAGCGCGTTGTGATCACTTTCGATTTTCTGCCTAATATCCTAAGCGAGAAACGATTAGCATCGCAACAAAACTCAGGATTTCTTCTATTTACGCAGGTAAAAAACCGTGCGGCTGCCGCGTTGTTGCAACATTTACTCGTCTTTGATGCGTATCAAGAAAGTATGGTGCTCAAATTTCCACGCAGCAACCAATCACTTTCACCCAACACTTTCACACAACAAGTCGCTCACAATCTCGCTTGCGCCGCCAGTTGATCAGCTTCTCCATTACGTGCGCGAGGAATCCAAATTAATTGGCAATTGGGAAGCTGTTGAAGCAAAGCTCTGGCCTGTTCACGCCAATGTGATAAGACTGGTGAGGATTGTTGATCTGGCGCCAACACATCATCGAGTACGACGCGACTGTCGCCGCGTATGCTGAGGTCTAATATTAAGTCTCTCGATTTTTGCGGAAGTTGAGCTTGTTGCGCTATTGCTAAACCAAGCGCGGCGATCAAGGCTTGGTACTCGGCATCGCTACTACTACCGTAGCCTACCTGTCGACTTAACTGCCAACGCCGCCCGTCTGGTGCTTGGAGCACGACACCAATCGAGCATGGCCCTGGATTAGGTTGAGCCGAACCGTCGAACCAAGCATTCCAAGTCTGTAGATTGATCGCCCTTGCGGCGAGCTTTTCTTGATGTCGCTGAATCGCAGACTGTCGCCTTGCTTCTTGAGCCTGTTGGTGGCTGTGCCGTTCTGCCTGCCGTCTTTCTAGCAGTTGAGCTAGCGCTATACCCTGCACCTGAGCCATGTTCATCAAGTACGCGTGTAAGGCACTCAGTACATCAGTTTCACCTAGCCGCGCCGACCGTCTCGCCTTGGCTAATTCTGTTTTAGTACAAAGATGTAGGTAATGTTGCAATTCCATTCACAGCCTTTTATTTTTTACCAATATCGACATTATCACCGTACAGGATGCCATCGTAGGCTAAATATAAACAACATCGTCAAAAACTGGCGCATTTCAATAGAATTGAAAACACAAAAACCAAGCCTAACTATGCAATCACATCATTTCTATATATTGAAACCACATATAAGCAAATGAGTACTATGTAGTTTGTTATATAGAGCTCGCCCTTTAAGATGCCTGCTACTTTGCACGAGGCTCTATGACACTTACCTACATTATCTCCGGATTTGCAGTTGGCACCCTAGTCGGATTAACCGGCGTAGGCGGTGGCTCTTTAATGACGCCATTGTTGACCCTGCTTTTTGGTGTGTCGCCTTCAGTGGCGGTCGGTACAGACTTAGCCTTTGCTTCCATCACCAAAGCAGCAGGCACCTTCACCCATCGTTTGCATGGCACAGTCGAATGGCATGTGGTTCGTTTATTGTGCTTGGGCGCTCTGCCCGCCGCCTTGATAGCGACTTGGGGTCTGAAACATTTCGGAACCCTCGACAAAGAGATTGGGCAAATCATTCGTTACTCCATCGCGGTATCTGTGTTCTTAACCGTGATCGCTATTCTGTATCGCAGTAAATTAATTGCTTGGATGAATGCCCATCCTGCGCGCCAGCTCCATGGCACACGCTTAGCTGCGGCAACCATTACCGCAGGCGCGGTTTTGGGCATCCTCGTTACGATTTCATCGATTGGCGCAGGGGCAATCGGCGCCACAATCTTAGTTTTACTTTACCCAAAAATGCCAGCGGCCCACGTTGCAGGAACCGACATTGCCTATGCCGTTCCCCTCACTGCGATTGCCGCCTTTGGCCATTGGTATTTAGGCTCCATTAATTGGGAATTACTTGGCTCTTTGCTGATTGGCTCTTTGCCGGGGATTACGCTCGGTTCTCTCGCAGCCAAAGCAGTTCCAGAAAAACTTCTGCGCGGCATTCTTGCAACCACCTTAACGCTGGTGGCCTGCAAATTGGTGATGTGATCGCCTAAATCGTCAAATTCGCGCATTGAAATATAAACCTTCTACCACACTACCAAGTCATTTTTTTAGGAATATCAAAGATGTATCGTTACGACCAATATGACCACCAAATCGTACAAGAGCGCGTCGCTCAATTTAGCGATCAGGTGCGCCGCCGTATCGCCAATGAATTGACGGAAGATGAGTTCCGTATTCTACGTCTACAAAACGGCTTGTACATGCAACGTCATGCTTACATGTTGCGCGTGGCGGTGCCCTATGGTTTGCTGTCTTCCACTCAAGTACGTAAATTTGCCTTTATCGCACGCAAGTTTGATCGCGGCTATGGTCACTTCACGACGCGTCAAAATATTCAATACAACTGGATTAATCTCGAAGATACGCCGGAGATTTTGGCAGAGTTAGCCAAAGTCGAAATGCATGCGATCCAAACTTCAGGCAACTGCATGCGCAATATTACTTCCGACGAGTTCGCGGGTATCGCGGCTGACGAGATTATTGATCCACGTCCGTATGCAGAAATCTTACGTCAATGGACGACTTTCCATCCTGAGTTCGCCTACTTGCCACGTAAATTTAAGATCGCCATCAACGGTGCTAAGGAAGATCGTGCTGCAATCGCAGTACATGATATTGGTTTGAGCGTGGTCAAGAATGATGCAGGCGAAGTTGGTTTCAAAGTGATGGTCGGTGGCGGCATGGGTCGTACGCCAATTTTAGGTAGCGTGATTCGTGAGTTCTTGCCATGGCAGCACGTGATGACCTATCTCGAAGCGATTTTACGCATCTACAACCAATTCGGTCGTCGCGACAATATCTACAAGGCGCGTATCAAGATCTTGGTCAAAGCACTTGGCATTGAAGAGTTTGCGCGTTTAGTCGAGGAAGAATGGCAAGACATCAAAGGTGGCCCTGGCACGCTTACGGAAGCAGAATTAGCGCGTGTTGCCGCTTACTTTACTGATCCAGAATACAAAGCTTTACCAGAGACGGATGCTGAATTTGTGCGCTTACAAGCGGAAAACAAAGCTTTTTCCAACTGGGTAAAACGCAATGTGAAAGCGCATAAAAAGGCAGGCTATGCCGCAGTGGTTTTATCCTTGAAAAAACCGGGTGTGCCTCCTGGAGATGCCAGCGCTGATCAACTTGATTTCATCGCTGATTTAGCAGACCGCTATAGCTTTGGCGAAGTGCGTGCTACGCATGAACAGAATTTGGTATTGGCTGACGTTGAACAAAGTCAGTTGTTCGGTTTGTGGCAAGAAGCCAAAGCCCACGGTTTAGCGACACCCAATATTGGTTTGTTGACCGATATGATTTGCTGCCCGGGTGGCGACTTCTGCTCTTTGGCCAATGCGAAATCGATTCCTATCGCTTTGGATATTACCGACCGCTTCAATGATCTCGACTATTTGCATGATATAGGCGAACTCGAGTTGAATATGTCGGGTTGTATCAATGCTTGCGGCCACCACCATGTTGGCAATATCGGCATCTTAGGCGTCGATAAAGATGGCAGCGAATGGTATCAAGTATCAATTGGTGGCGCACAAGGCAATCAATCTGCAATTGGCAAAATCATCGGTCCTTCGTTCTCAGCTGGACAAATGCCAGAAGTGATCGATCGCATTATTCAAGTGTACTTACGCGAACGCAGCGAAGGCGAACGTTTTATTGATACTGCGCAGCGTCTTGGTATCGCACCGTTTAAAGAGTATGTGTATGCCACACCGATTAAAACTATAGAGCATCACGGAGAGGATGCCGGCTCAGCAGTCGTCTACTAATATAGGGAGAAAACTATGCCACAAATTATTAAAGATAGAGCCGTCGTCAATGACGATTGGGAGGTCTTGCATTTGTCCGAAGACGACACTGCAGACACGGTTACCGTCCCTACTGGGAAGATCATTGTGCCGCTCAAAGTATGGCTACTACAAAAGGCCAGCTTAGAACAACGTAGTGAGATCGGTGTTTGGTTTAGCAGTGATGAACAAGCCAAAGAACTTGGTGCAGATATTCAACGATTTTCCGTCATCGCTATCGATTTTCCGAAGTTTGCCGACGGCCGAGGTTATTCAATCGCTTACAACTTGCGCAACCGCTTTGGCTATAGCGGCGAACTTCGCGCGATTGGCGATGTCTTACGCGATCAATTGTTCTACATGCAGCGCGTTGGCTTCAACGCCTTTGCTGTACGTGCTGATAAAAACATCCACGATGCTTTGAAGAGTTTGTCTGACTTTAGCGAAAAATATCAAACTTCCGTTGACGAACCTCAACCCTTATTTCGCCGGCTTAATCGCCTTGGCGCAACGACGTGAGTACAAACATGAGTGTGATCGACAGTGAAGTTGCTGTACAAGGATTCGAACAAAAAGTAGCGGCAACTACCGCCACTTTGGAAGGCATCGCCGCCAATTTTAGCCCCGCAGTATTCGCATCGAGCTTGGCGGCGGAAGATATGGTTCTGACTGACCTCATTTTGCGTCATCAGTTGAATATTGAGATTTTCTCCTTAGAGACAGGTCGCCTGCATGCAGAAACGTTGGCGATGCTGGACAAAGTTAAAGCCCAATATGGCTATGAAATCGCTTTGTTTCGTCCAGAGCCAAGTGCAGTTGATACCTATGTCGCAAGCTACGGCTTAAATGGATTTTACGACAGCGTAGAAGCACGCAAAGAATGCTGCCGCGTACGAAAAGTAGAACCTCTCAATCGCGCTTTAAGCGGGAAAAAAGCATGGATTACTGGCCAACGTCGTGCGCAATCAAGTACGCGCTCAGAATTAGCCGTGCAAGAAGATGACGACGCGCATCAAATGCAAAAGTTTAATCCTCTTGCTGATTGGACCGAGGCTGATGTGTGGCAATATATACGCAATAAAAACGTGCCCTACAACGCCTTACATGACAAAGGCTATCCATCAATAGGTTGCGAGCCTTGCACACGCGCGATTCAAGCGGGTGAAAGATCGGA
>CALKVB010000151.1 GCA_937996605.1 uncultured Oxalobacteraceae bacterium
CCCTATGTAGACGCACAAAGTATGATCGTGAATGATGGTGTCATGCGCGGTGCATTGCTGCGAGGAATTTTGCCAGACGAGGAGCCGAAGGTTTCCGTGGTGGCGACCAAAATGAAAGCTGGAAAATTAAGCGACTTGAAAGAGGGGGCTTTCAATATTATTCTCGGCATAGAGCTCGCACGTGCGATGCATGTGGGTATTGGCGAAAAAGTGACTCTCGCGGCACCAGAAGGACAAATTACACCAGCAGGTACCATTCCGAGACTCAAGGCATTCACTGTGGTTGGTGTATTTGAAGCGGGTCACTATGAATTCGATTCTGGCATGGCATTCATCCATTTAAGCGATGCACAAAAATTCTTCCGTCAAGATGCACCAAGCGGAGTGCGTTTGAAAATCAAAGATATGTTGAAGGCACCTCAAGTGGCATTTGAGCTTAGCCACACATTGGGGGGAAGTTTGATCGCCCGTGACTGGTCGCAACAAAACAGTAATTATTTTGCGGCTGTCAAAACGGAAAAGACCATGATGTTCATTATTTTGACCTTAATTATCGCGGTCGCTGCTTTCAATTTAGTCTCTACCTTGGTCATGACCGTCACTGAAAAACAGGCCGATATCGCTATCTTACGTACCTTAGGTGCGTCTCCCATGTCGATTATGAAGATCTTCATGATTCAAGGCGGCTTAGTTGGTCTCTTCGGCACAGCCCTTGGCGTGATGTCCGGTGTGATCGTCGCGCTCAATATTGATGTGATCGTTCCTTTTATTGAACGCCTCTTCGGCGTTCAGTTTTTAAATAAAGAAATCTACGTGATCAGTTCTCTTCCCTCCGATCTCCATTGGTCTGATGTGTGGGCTATTGGCGGAATTGCGGTCGTACTGGCTTTCCTCGCTACGATTTACCCAAGCTGGCGTGCAGCCCGCGTTAAACCTGCGGAGGCACTGCGCTATGAGTAAACTTATGCAAACTCAAACTCAAACTCAAACGCAAAATCAAGATCGATCAGGCCATACGGTGCAGATCGGAAGAGCACACGTCTGAACTCCAGTCACCTTGTACTATCTCGT
>CALKVB010000152.1 GCA_937996605.1 uncultured Oxalobacteraceae bacterium
CTCTTTCCCTACACGACGCTCTTCCGATCTCATTCTCCAACTGGTGGAGTGCCGTGGCGACGTTGTTAGGTAGTGTAGTCGCGATGCACAATATTTCTCTCATCAATTTGTGGATGGCACGCCCTGCAGATCGTAGCGATTTTCAGCGGCGTGCGAATGGTAGTGTCGGCTTGAGCATACTCGAAAAACTCAATAGCGTCGCTTGGGCAGGTGCGGTGTATTTGGGTATCGTGTTTGGATGGTGGTCTTTAGTTGCGGTATTTTTCGCCTTGGTGAGTTTACTTTTGGCATGGGTGTTTAAGATCGAGCATTGAAGCTTACTTTACCCACCACAAAAAGACGGCCGTGTCCCAATCACCGCCGTCTTTTTTCATTTCACGCCTCTGATTTTGCAAGCTGTCACTTAGCTTGAAACTAGTGTTTTCGTCTGCGCTATTCTTGAGCACCTGTAGATCACATGTTTACTAAAGGAGCCCAGATTATGAACCAGCATTTTTTTAAACTTGCCATCGCTGCCATAGCCATCCCACTGGCTTTTAGTGCAGCAGCTCAAAGTAAGTTTAATCCTAGTCAATTGAAGGGGCCTAAGAGTGGCCCTATGAATCAAGTGTTCGTACTCGGTACGCCGCATTTGTCAGGATTTCCTAAGGATTTCGCTGCTAAAAATTTAAGTTTAGTAATAGAAAAATTAGTCGCGTGGAAGCCCGAGATCATTGTGATTGAAAAATTATCGGGTGCCCAATGCGACTATATGCAACGCAATAAATATCGTTATGCAGATTCGATCAAATCCTATTGCGTCGATACTACAGACGCGTTCCGTGCAACGGGATTCGATGTACCTGCTGCAGTTGCTGAAGTTGAGAAGACCTTGATGCATTTTCCGCGTGATCCAAACCCAAGCCAACGCCGGCATTTAGCAGCGCTTTTTCTTGCGGCCGGCGAAGCACCATCGGCCTTGGTTCAATGGTTGAGGCTACCAGAAAATGAACGCCATGCTGGAGATGTCTTAGATGAATCCTTGGTGAAACTCTTAGAGAAGTCTAAGCTAATCATGAACGAAGATATCCAAATCGCCGTTCCCGTCGCGGTGCAATTGGGACTGGATCGAATTTATCCAGTGGATGACCATACCGCCGACACAGCACCAAGCAATGCAGAAGACGAGAAAGATGCCGAGAAGGCGATTATGCAAGCTTGGAATAATAAGTTCGGAACTAAGCGGCGTGCAATTGAGGATGGTTTGAAAACGAAGATGAATAGTGCCGAGGGTGTCTTAGAGATGTACCGTGCTTATAACCATGGGTCAATGTACCCATTGATTTTTGGTTCGGATTTTGGTGCTGCGATGAATGAAACCTCAGTCAAACATTATGGGCGTCAGTACCTCGCCTACTGGGAAACACGCAATCTGCGTATGGTATCGAATATCCGCGATGTGATGGGGATTGCACCGGGAAAGCGTACATTAGCGATCGTGGGCGTTTCGCATAAACCTTATTACGAAGCATACTTGGACATGATGCACGATGTCAAAGTTCACTATGGTCAAGCGGTATTGTTGCAATAAGTTTGCAATAAATTTCCAGAACGGTCGCAATGGCGTAGCTCCAAAAGATGACCTTTTTGGACTCGACTGCAAAAAAACTCTGCGTTACTGTAATGCCGTTCAGTTAAGCTAAATGAGCCGAAGTGTCGTCCTTGCGAAGGCAAGGATCTAGTGTCTTTAGGCTTTTACGCCGCTAGGCTCCCGCCGCCGATATAAGCATTCGCGGGCTGGCTCTGCGCGGTAACGACAATCTTTGAGTTCATGCGCTTAACTGAACGGTATTACGACCTTACTGGTATTTCTCCTTGATCCTTAGTAGGGTAGATGTTTGATTTAATAGTCTCTATTTTTTTGATCGTAGGATTTGAATCGTAGGACTTCTTTGTTTCGTAGCGCCTGATGTTTGGTTTTTCGGCCAGTTACTCGTTTTCGCCACATTTTAAAACTCGAAGCTTTCATTTCCATACGCATCAGACGAATTACCGCGTGTTCTGTTAATCCGAATTGGGTGTGTATCGCATCGAAGGCGGTTCGGTCTTCCCACGCCATTTGTATGACTCTATCGATGCTGGCTTGATCTAGTGGCTGCATAGGGTTCGCTCATCAAAAACTAATCAAAGAAAGTGTAACCCATACCTGTTGTCGGTTATCGTTTGCTGTTGATGAGTAGCGGGTCATGCGTGCTAGACGTCTTGAGATGAGTGATGTGAAGTATTTGTATGTTAATCTTTATCTTTGCTTATCTACTCTGGGTGATGCGTTATGCTGTTCGTTCAATCTAACCTTGCTCTTTTTTTGGTCGCATTATTGACGATCGTCGCCTCGGCTTTGCATTTTGCATGCTTGATATTTGGAGCCAAATTGTTTCATATCTTGGGTGCCGGTGATGCTGTGGTGAGGATGGCAGAGCGTGGACATGCTCATCCCTACATTATGGCCTTAGTGGTGGGTGTGGCCTTGCTCTTGTTTGCTGGCTTAAGTTTGTCGTTGGCGGGTGTGGTTCGAACTATCCCTTATGCGCAATATGGTCTCGCCTGCTTCGCGCTCGTGCTGACTTTGCGCGGGCTGCTTTTCCCTTTCTTGAAACCTTATTTCATTGGGAATAGTGATCTATTTTGGTACTTGAGTTCTGCTTTTTGTCTTGCGTTGGCGGCCCTGATCTTTATGGGTTTGCGCGATGTGTGGAACTAAGTTTTTAGTTTCAAGGTCGAACTACTATCTTTATAGAGCGAGGTCAAACGATGT
>CALKVB010000153.1 GCA_937996605.1 uncultured Oxalobacteraceae bacterium
GCTGTTGCTAGTGAAGCGAGTAAAGAACAATTAGAAGAATACCGCCAACGCCTGACGAAGTTGATTCAACTTGGCAAAGACCGGAGCTATTTGACGCATGCTGAAATCAACGATCATCTCCCTGAAAATGTCGATGATCCAGAAATGATTCAAAGCATCATCAGTACACTGAATGATGTAGGTATCGCTGTCTACGACCAAGCGCCTGATGCCACCATGCTGCTTTTGTCCGACAACGTCGTGACTAATGTCAGTGACGATGACGCCGAAGCGACAGCGGCTGTTGCTTTGTCCACAGTAGACTCAGATTTTGGTCGCACGACTGATCCTGTTCGCATGTATATGCGTGAAATGGGTGGCGCTGAATTATTAACACGTAGCGGTGAAATCGAGATTGCCAAACGAATTGAGGGCGGCCTCAAAGACATGTTGCAAGCCATCTCAGCCTGCCCTTCCGTCATCAAAGAGGTATTGAATACTGCAGAAAAAGTACGCAATGATGACCTGATTATTGATGATGTCATCGACGGTTTCCATGTGCCAGAATCGCTCGACCTACCTGTGAGTATTGAGGCAAGCGCTGACGCCGATGAAATCGAAGAAGAGGAAGAGGAAGAAGGCGGCGCCGCTGATACAGGGAACTCTTTATCGGCAGAGCAACTGGCACAAATGAAGCAGACCGCAATGGAAAAATTTGCTGTCATCAAAAATAGCTTCGATGAGATGTTTGCCGAAATTGAGAAGAACGCCTATCAGTCTAAGACCTATCAAACTGCACAAGAGCAGGTTACGCGAGAAATGGAAAGCATCCGTTTCAGCGTCAAAACAACTGAAAAATGGTGTGATATTTTGCGTAAGCAAATGAGCGAATTACGCCAGACTGAAAAACGTATGTTGGAGTTAATGGTGGATCGTTGCGGTATGCCGCGCGCCTACTTTATTGCCAATTTTATGCAGAACGCAACTAACCGTGATTGGTTAGAAAACGAAGCCGAAGCAAAAGAAGCTTATGGTGCGGTACTAAAGCGTCATATCCATGCAGCGCGCGAACTACAAGGTCGCTTGATCGTCTTAGAACAAGAAGCCAAATTGCCGCTCAGTGATTTACGCGCAATTCACAAAAAGATGATTTCCGCTGAAAAGCGCACGCGTGAAGCGAAAGCAGCGATGACTGAAGCCAACTTGCGTCTCGTTATCTCCATCGCCAAGAAATATATCAACCGCGGCATGCAGTTCTTGGACTTGATCCAAGAAGGTAATATTGGCCTGCTCAAAGCGGTTGATAAGTTTGAATACCGTCGTGGCTACAAATTTTCTACTTATGCCACTTGGTGGATCCGTCAAGCAATTTCTCGAGCGATCGCAGATCAGGCACGTACCATTCGCGTACCGGTACACATGATAGAAACTATCAACAAGCTCAATCGTATCAAACGTCAATGTTTACAACAAAATGGTACTGAACCAGATCCAGCCTTGATCGCAGAGAAAATGGATCTACCTGAAATCAAGGTACGTGAGATTTTGAAGATCGCTAAAGAGCCTGTATCTTTGGATGTCCCTATTGGCGACGACGGTGATTCGCAACTCGGCGATTTCATTGAAGACAACGTGACCTTATCTCCAATGCAGGCAGCGATGCAAGCCTCTGTTCAGAATAAGCTTAAAGAAGTCTTAGACGCTTTAAGCCCACGCGAAGCAAAAGTTTTACGTATGCGTTTTGGTCTAGAAATGGCGAGCGACCATACACTGGAAGAAGTTGGAAATCAATTTGACGTGACTCGTGAACGAATTCGTCAGATTGAAGCCAAAGCGATGAAGAAACTACGTCACCCTTCTCGTATGGAACAACTTAAGAGCCTACTCGAAAACAATTGAGCTTGAAACGGCAGGAAAATCTTCAACAAAAAAACGTTCTTACCTCAAGGTCTGGACGTTTTTTTTGATTCACTTTCTAGTCTTAAGTTAAGAACTGTAAGGCAAAGCCAACTTGTGAAATACGCTGCTCTAAACTCCCTTCCACCAGCATGAACGGTATTTCACGTTCATCTAAAATATCCAACAACTCCTCGTGTACTCGTTGTCTCACTGCAGGCGATTCACGCTGTAAGCCATCAGCTGTCCAAGGAAAATCTGGCGCGGTAACAATCGTAAAAGCGTAATCGTGTTGTTGCTCTAAACGCAGCAACTCAGGATCAAGATCATCGAAGTAATGACGACTATACAGTGCTGTCATCAATGGCGTGGTATCGCAAAACAAATAATCTTTTGCGGTGTGAATCAGTTCGAGTTCTCTTGCACGCTGTGTTTGAGCAATGTGGAGCTGCTCCTCAGAACGTGGAACCCGTTGATGGGTATCGACGAATTCACGTAAATACTCAGGCACCCAAAATGTATTGAAATGCTTCGCTAAAGATTCCGCCAGAACTGACTTGCCCGAAGATTCTGCACCTAGAATCGCAATTTTTTGTATCATGATTGGCCTTCATTCTTGCGAATCTCTAACACCCAAGCACGCGCACCAGCAATTGCCATTAAGACGAAAACGCCGTAGAGAAAGGCAGTGAGGTGTAAACCTTTATATAGATACAGACCAACATATAAGATATCAACCACGATCCACACCCACCAATTTTCCAGCTTCTTGCGTGAAATCAGGATCTGTCCCAGCAAACTACCCGCCGTCAAAAAACCGTCCGCAACAGGTACGTCAGTATCAGTGAAATGATGCAGAAAAAAGTACAAGATTAAAAAACTCAGCAACCAAAATGAGATCGACCACAAAAGTTCGACTTGGCTTAAACGACTAGGCAGCAATTTCGGTGACGCCAATTCGCCCGAAGCAATCTCGGCATGGACTCCGAGGTCTCCTTTGAGCCATTGCCACCAGCCCCAACATGAAACGACGACAAATACAAACTGTAAGCCCATATCACCATATAACTTCGCATCACGAAAGACCAAGGCATATAAACCGGACGACAGAATCGCGAACAACCATCCCCAATGAATTTGCTTAATATTACAAGCAACCGTAATGATGGATAAAGCGAACGACACTAACTCCAAGGGAGTTGTGCTCAAACCATAAAAAAGAGGAATAATTTGATTCATGAAATTTGCTAAAAAATGGTAGCGCGAAGCATAGCAAATTTTGGGAGCAAGACATCAAGACTCAAGCACAGTAGATTAAATAAATTTTCCAGAAATTCATCATTGTGCCGCGCGCCCTTTAACGCCAGCACAATAATCTTGCTCCGGCGTCGCTTCTGTAAACCAATATAGATCCGCTGCTCCCACCGATGGCAGGTAATCGATCAATTTTAATTTATCGCCTTTCGCCTCCACCAATTGAATTACTAAGGCATCTGCGTTCGGCTGTAGAGTTTGTAAGTGCGCTGGGGCGCCTGTAGTCGGGCGAACATGTTCACCACCTGCGATCAATATTGCTCTAGCATCGCTTATCATCGCGGCGGCCATACTCGCATCTTTCGCCAATTGTATATGTAACATTGGTTGTAAAGACTCTCTACTTTGCATGCCGCAGTGGGCAGCAAAAATTTGGTCTAATAAGTATTGTTGTGTCTCTGCGCTCTGCTTGGTAGCGCTCAGGAATTTGGGCGTTGACGCTAAAATTTTCGGTCCATCTTTATAAATCGCACCGATCAAAGCCCGAGAGATATTGCCAGACTTCAACGCATCAAACTTCACAGCTTCTTGAAAGAGAGGGCCGTAACTATTCCAATCCCAAGCTTTAACCGGCCATTGCATCGTTAATTTCATCTCATCGAGGTTTTGTTGCGGCTTAAGCAGGGAGATCAAACTATCTTGCGCCTCATCTAGCATCTCGAAGACAGCTCGCCCTCTTTTTGGTGCAGGCACTTGAAACCTAGCCTGTAATATCTCTAGCTCTATTTGATGATGTCGCGGATTGTCGTGTTTCTCGCCGACGAAAACGTAGGCATGTTGCCGAATTTTTTCATTGACAACGTCTTTACTTAGAACGTGCCCCTGATTGTCGATGATTTGATTTTGTAATGGATGAGATAAAGCCTGCTCCTGTGCTTTAACTTCCGCGGAGGATAATACTTCGCACGTCGCAATCAAAATAGAAAACAGTGTCGAACGCAAACAACTTGAAACCATACATTTACCTCAAAACATTGCTTAACTGAATCACTGACTATAAACAGTTAAGCTTGAAGAGGCAAGTTCGAATTCAATTCGACTTCATGGGAAAGATATGCAGTCCTCCGCATATCGTTGAAAATTGGA
>CALKVB010000154.1 GCA_937996605.1 uncultured Oxalobacteraceae bacterium
CGAGTCTTGTAAAATATCCACCGTTGCTTTCACTGAGGTCGGCGTATTACTTGCACGTTCACCGTCAGGCATCACTTTCCAATGCCACAGCGCCATCAGCAAAGTAAGTCCTGCCACCAAGAAGAAGATAATGCGCCACGCTGCAATCCATTCAGGTCCAAAGCTCCCCTTGGTTTGGTGAAATACTTCGGTGTATAAATAACCGCTAAGCCACACCATGCCACCAGCGGCGACGATAGGTCCGACATTC
The DNA here is from genome assembly GCA_937996605.1 of uncultured Oxalobacteraceae bacterium. Lineage (GTDB taxonomy): Bacteria > Pseudomonadota > Gammaproteobacteria > Burkholderiales > Burkholderiaceae_D > Undibacterium. The sequence goes on from CALKVB010000154.1 coordinate 251, forward strand.
CAACTCAAACTTTGGATCCCACAAAACAAAGATTGGCTACGACTATCCAGTGAAGTTACATACACACCGTCACTAGCAATATCTTGAGTGGCGCCGATAAAAGAAAGTATCCACAATAGCGGCATTAACACCACCATATAATTTGGCAAAGACATGGCCAAACCCACGCCCACAAAACCCAAGCCGATCATGAGCTGCGCGCACAATACAAAAAATTTCTTGGTGCGGTACATTTCTACGAACGGCGCGTACAGAGGTTTAATGGTGTAGGCCAAAATAAACATACTCGAATACCCAGCAGCCTCACCATTGCTCATTCCCAAATTCTTAAACATGGTTGAGGTCACATTGGTCAACATCATAAAACCGAGTGCCATGGTGAAGTAAGCGGTGGGCACCCAAAACAATGGATTCACTACCCCGCCTGTTTTTGCTTGGTCTTGCATATTTGTCTCCGTCCTTTTGCTGTCTTAGGTAGTGCTTATGTGCTGCTTATGTCCTACTTCAGTGCCACTTATGTGCTACTTCTGAGTTGCCTTGTAGATATTTTTGTAGGTCTCACAGTGGCGCGAAATCGTTTTCATAGTTATTTGAGCATACCCTAAATTAGCGCACTTTTATCTAACTTTTTGTTCTGAAACGAATCCACGGTACCAATATGCACTGTCTTTCAAGGTGCGTTGCTGAGTCGCATAGTCAACATGGACAATACCGAAGCGTTTCGAATATCCTGAATTCCATTCAAAATTATCGAGCAAGCTCCACAGGAAATATCCTTGGACATCGACCCCTTTTGCCATCGCTTGGAATAAAGCGGCAAGATGATTTCTGACGTAATCGATACGCGCCACATCGGGAATGACGCCATGCGTCACTTCATCTGGATTCGCCATACCATTCTCGGTAATGTTGATCGGCGGCAAGGTATATTCTTCATGTAATTTCAACAGAAGTTCAGTTAAGCCTTGAGGGTAGATTTCCCACCCCATGTCGGTACGTCCATTCGATAAAGGTGGCTGCCTTGGCGGATCTTCTGCGCTACAGTAGGCGCGGAAGTAATAATTTACACCAAGAAAATCGATCGCTTGCTGTATGTGTTTGAAATCGTCGGCATGCACCACGGGGGCATTCGCGCCATGCGCACGTAGAGCGAGTTCAGGATAACGACCTTTGAAAATAGGATCCATAAACCACTGCACAGAACGTGCATATTCAAGTTCGGCCAAGGCGCGATCTGCTTCACTATCGGTCGCTGCATCAGCAGTCCATTGATTTAAAACGATACCTAATTTGGCGGACACGCCTTGCTCCCGCATTGCCGTCATTGCTAAGCCATGCGACAACAATAAATGATGTGACACTTGTATCGCTTGTTTGGCGTCCGCCACACCTGGCGCAAATTGCGCGTTACCATAACCAAGGTTCGCGGTACACCAAGGCTCATTATGGGTGGCAATGCTAGCGACTCGATCGCCAAAACGATGCGCGACTTCTGCAGCATAGTCTGCGAAGCGTGACGGAATATCTCGCGACAACCAACCACCATCGTCTTGCAAACCCTGAGGTAGATCCCAGTGATATAAAGTCAGGTGTGGCGCAATGTTTTTTTCTGCCAAAGCATCGATCAGTCGCGCATAGAAATCAAACCCTTTTTCATTCCACGCACCTTTACCTTGCGCTTGCACGCGCGACCAGGCCATCGAAAAACGATAGGCATCCAAACCGAGAGACGCAATCAATTCAACATCGTCACGGTAGCGATGATAATGATCGCAGGCGACCAAGCCATCGCTCGCATCTTTAATGTTCGCAGGGTTTTGACAAAAGGTATCCCAGATCGACAAGCCTTTGCCGTCGGCGGTCGCTGCGCCCTCGATTTGAAAGGCACTGGTGGCAACGCCCCAGATGAAGTCTTGTGGAAATTTGGTAAATGAATTCATGTTCTACTTGGATAATCATGCACCGTAGTGCAAAGGCTGAAAAAGACCACATGTACTGACGTTTTCAGTACATTGCTCATTGCATTGCTCAATATAATTGGCAGACAACGTGATAAAAATGCTCAACTAAATACGCTTTAGTAGCCCCACATAAACTTAAATAAGTCAGCGTAAAAAGAAAGCGCGTTCTGCCGAGGGCCGGCTATGCTCAAGGTCACGAGACCTTGAGCATTTTTCCCATCAATTAGAAGTTGTAGCCAAAGTTCACACCAACCGTGCGAGGTGGCAAGTACTGCGCTACCCACGCACCACCGGCATTCCCTGCGCTAGTTTTGATGTTGTTATTGCCCACATTACGAACGAAGAAGTCAGACCACCAACCTTTGGTCGATTCGTAACGCATACCAATATCAGCACGGCTATAGGCTTTTTGCTTATCGCCTTCACCGAGATTAAAGACACTCAACCATGTTTCTGTTTCATAGTGAATGCTGGCACGAGGAGTCAGCGTCGCGCCATCGGCCATATGGAACATATGTTGATATTGGAACTGAGCAGCAAAGCGTGGCGCGTGCGGCATAGTGTTGCCAGTGACGTCGAGACAGGTGCTAATTCCAGGCACTTTACATGCTGGCAAAGCATAGTCATTGGTGCCGCCAATCAATTTACCCAAGGTCGCGTGGGTGAATGCAAAGGTCATTTGCAAACGATCATCCGGTGTAATCCGCGCTGCGATTTCCGATTCGAAACCGGAGATCTTCGCACCTTCAGCATTGCTCGTTGCTAAACCACGAGTACCATCGGGATTCGTCACAGGCGCACTGAACTGGAAGTCTTTGAAGTTGGTGTAGTAAATAGCGTTATTCACGCGCAATGAACCATCCAAGAATGTGCTCTTGGTACCAATTTCATAGTTCGTCAAAGTTTCAGCGCCATAGGTCTTGCCGCCGTCCTGCAAACCGCCTGATTTATAACCCGTCGATACGCTGGTGTAGAGCATATTGTTCTTGTCGAGGTCATATCCCAAGCGCAATAAGCCAGTGACCTTGCTACCTGTGTACTCGCCATCATTGGAAGGCTTGCCTGGGCTATAACCTTGACCTGGAATACGCGGATCGATATTTGGATTCAAGGGCACTTGTGTCACGGTCGCATCATAGTTCCAGGTGTAGCCATTACCACCAACATTAGTACGTTTATCGGAGGTGTAACGCAAGCCACCGGTTAAATGCAAACTATCGTCGACGTTCCATGTCGCTTGACCAAAAGCCGCGCTAGATGCCACGGTTTCTTTCGGTTGGATAAAAGAACCTTGCCAACCGACTGTCCCTTGTTGTGTACCATTGAAGATAGGAATATCGAAACGGATATCATTGCGTTCTGCTGCGTAGTACACGCCTAATTGCCAATCGACTTCACGCTTGCCTGTCGATTGCAACTCAACTTCATGGCTGTAGTTAAAGTAGTTCGAAGAAACCGTATTATTCGCTTGATAGCCTGCACCTGTTGCGAAGCTAGTTGGAATCGCCACACCGCCGTCTTGATCAAAGTTGGAAGAACCGCTGAACTTCGACACGCCAGCGATATACGACAAGCTCATATCATTGTTCAAACGATATTCCAAACGGCTACGGAAAGAATCCGTATCACGCTGTACAAACGGTGCAGTATCAATCAAGGCTGACCACAGCTTTTGACCCGCACGTGGTGTCTGCATCAAGTTCATGCTTGGTGTGCCACGATCCGCATATTTCTCGTAGGCGACATTCCATTTCAAGTCTGGGTTGATTTGCCACAACAAGCTCACACGCACTGCTGTTTGATCTTGTGCATTGTATTTCGGCCCGCCATTGATGAAGAGATTCGGATTGATAGCTTGGAAATCGGCCAACTTCCCACCACCTGCAACAAAGGCCGCCTTTTGGCTAGCCAAAGGAATCACTGGCAAAGATTGATAATCGACATAGCCGTCATGCTGTTCATGCACGAAGGCCACGCGCATCGCCGCATTGTCACTTAATGGAATATTGAACGCCCCGCGACCGCCAAGTCGGTTATAGGTACCCAAACCTCCTTCAATACTGCCGGTTTGTTTTCCCAGTACAGGTTTGGCTGTTTGCATATTCACCGCGCCTACAGTGGAATTACGTCCCCACAAAGTACCTTGCGGACCACGCAAGACTTCGATCGCATCCAAATCGAATAGCAAGGAAGTCGCACCTTCTGGGCGGGGTGAGTAAATACCGTCAACGAAAGAAGCAACTTCAGGATCTGCGTATTCTGTTTTCGCACTATCATTCCCAACGCCACGCAAGGTCATCGTAATGACGCCATGGTCACCCTGCCCTGTTGCTTGAAAGCTAGGAACTAGATTCACAACGTCAAGCAAGGTTTGCACATGAGCGTCTTCCAACGCACCTGTGCTGATGGCCGTAATTGCGACCGGAGTTTTCTGCAAAGACGTTGTACGCTTTGTACCAGTGACCAACACTTCTTGAATGGTAGTCGTCGCATTTTTTGCAGCGTCGCTGCTCGCAGGTGCTGTTGGCGTTGCATTTTGTGCGTGAGCACTACTCATACCTGCGACTAATACCAACACGGCAAGTTGAATTGGGGAGCTCGCACGTTGTCGGATTGGTGATGCTGATTTTTTCATTTTGTCTCCAGTTGGATTGGTATTGTGTTGATTCGTCTCGGCAATCAGTCCCAACTCGATTCCAGTCTCTGCGCTATCCCTGTTATCGGACAGTGTCACGCTGGGCATGGTTGAGCTTATTTTCAAACTAATTGCTGTTTATTACTTCGCTACCGCGTTTTTCCATCCTGTTTGGTCCATTTTTTTGCTACAGACCTCATTCACGAAGTTTTCATGTTGGTAGCCCGCTTTCACGTTTTCCACATCCACGAAGCGAAACCCACCGATTTGCCCGTTTTTCCACGGACAAAACGACAATATTCCGTGTTAAATTTGTTTGAAAACGTTTTCACATTACATGAAAACGTTTTCATGATACATTTTAATTTTTAGCGATGTCAACTAAATTCCTGTTTTGCAATGCAGCAAAATGAAGAAGTGGTATGCCCTTTTGATCAAAACAAATCACAAAAAATGAGAGACAAATAGCATGAAAAAAGTAAATCAAATCTTGATCGTTGGTGGCGGTACAGCCGGTTGGTTAACTGCGGCTTTTTTGGCAAAACATTTGGCAAGTCAGCGGGACTATGGCATACAAATCCGTTTAGTGGAGTCACCTGAAATCGGCATTATTGGTGTTGGCGAGGGGAGCTTTCCTTCGATTCGCGGAACACTCGCTGCGATAGGTATCGACGAAGCGAGATTTATTCGCGAATGTCATGCGACATTCAAACAAGGCATACGCTTTGACCATTGGGTTCGCCCACCACAAAGTGCTGGCTCACAGCATTATTTTCATCCATTTAGTCAGCCCAGCCAACGCACTGGAACGCCCGAACTTCTGCCCTATTGGTTACACGGCGCCGCTGGAAAAGGCATCCCATTTGCACAGGCAGTCAGCATGCAAAAGTTCATCGCTGATCATGGAAGAGGCCCCAAACGTGCGAGCGATAGCGACTATCTAGGCCCGATGAACTATGCCTATCATTTTGATGCTGGACGATTTGCTACTTTACTAGCTGAGCATGCTAAATCGCTCGGTGTCAAACACTTGCTGGGCAATGTAGATCAAGTGCAGCTTCACGAAGATGGCGGCATTCGCTCTGTCCATACGAAAGAACAAGGCGCCCTGCAAGCTGACTTATATATTGATTGCACAGGCTTTCGCGCTCGCTTAATTGGTGAGACTTTACAGTCTGATTTTAAGAGCGTCAGCGATGTACTTTTTGTAGACCGTGCACTCGCTGTGCAAGTGCCGTATGCGACACCACAAACAGCGATCCCGTCTTACACCATTTCAAGCGCACACGAAGCGGGTTGGACCTGGGATATTGGCCTTCAAAATCGACGTGGCATCGGCTATGTATATTCAAGTCGCCACAGCAGCGATGAACGCGCAGAACAAATTCTTCGGCAATACGTAGGCTCAGCGACGGCCGAAATTCAACCTCGCAAACTCGAATTGAAGTTAGGTTATCGGCCACAAGCATGGATCAAAAATTGCGTCGCGGTAGGCTTATCTGGAGGCTTCCTGGAACCGCTTGAGTCGTCGGGCGTTGGCTTGATCGAAACTGCCGCCTACTTACTCGCGTATTTGTTTCCGTTTGATGGTGAGTTTGAGGCTAGCGCCAAACATTTCAACCATTTGATGTCGCAACGTTACGATAGAATTGTCGACTTTATCAAGCTGCATTACTGCCTAAGTCAACGTCAAGATAGCGCCTTCTGGCGAGACAACACGGATGCTACTTCGATTCCCACATCCTTGATTGAAAAGCTCGCCATGTGGCGCAGCCGTCCGCCCAGCCGGCTGGACTTCATTACCGACTTAGAAATGTATCCGCCATCAAGTTGGCAGTATGTTTTATATGGAATGGAGTACGCTACTCAACTCCATCCAAGCGCTCTAGATACAAACAAACTGGTATTAGTGCAGCAAGAGTTTCAAAACATTGCCAACTTTTCTCAACGGGCACTGAGCGACTTACCAGAACACCGAGCCTTAGTTGAGTATTATTGTCAAAAAGGGCAAAACACCACCAATAGCAAGAAAACGTTTTCATACGGTCGGGTAATGGCCTAATATCGCACTTTTACCGCGCCAATTGAGGAGAGTGAGCTTGACCGTTTTTTTTGATCTTAAAATGTGTCGACATGCTTTGAAGTAGCACCACAGATTCAACAAGCGTCAACAAGCCGATAGAATTTTATGCTTATGGTTTATGCTATTCTTTCTCGATTAGATCGTATTTGAAAAGCTTTTCATTATTTTTTAAGTAAGAAGGTATCCACTTGAACGAGCAGTCACCTAACGACAACCCAACCACTCTCATCGACGTTGCCCGCTTAGCCGGGGTTTCGCCGAGCACAGTGTCGCGGATATTGAATGGCACGGCAAAGGTGTCCGATGACAAACGTCAGGCGGTGATGGAAGCTATCGCCCGCATGAACTTTGCACCTAACCCTATGGCGCAGAGCTTGAAGCGCGGACGCTCAATGACCATCGGTATCGTGGTGCAAGATATTTCCAGCCCGTTTTTCGACGAAACACTACATGGTGTTGACGAGGCTCTGAAAGGTACAGGGTATGCCTCGGTGATCGTCAGCGGCCACTGGAATGCAGCTGAGGAAGTTGAACGTATCCGTTTATTGTTGGCGCGCAAAGTCGACGGCATTATTTTGCTTTCAGGTCGCATTACTGATGACTCGGTTTTGCAATTCTCCCAGCATAGGCCGATTGTATCGACAGGTCGCGCTATCCAAACCCAACGTGCACTTGGTTTTAAACTCGACAATGAACATGGCGGCTGGTTGGCGGTGCGTCATTTAATCGAATTGGGACATCGTCGCATTGCGTTTATCACTGGCCCAGCAAATAATTGCGACGCGGATGAACGTTTGGCCGGTTATAAACGTGCCTTGCAAGAGGCCGATATTGCTTACGATCCTAAGATTGTGGTGGAGGGTGACTTTCACGAAAGCAGCGGGATGCGTGCGATTAATCATCTGTTCGACACACAACAGCAATTTACTGCCGTATGTGCCGCCAATGATCTCAGCGCCTACGGTGCGCGCTTAAGTTTGTATCGCAAAGGCATACGTGTGCCCGAAGATATTTCCTTAGTCGGTTTCGATGATTTGCCTGGTTCCTCCTACACCACACCACCACTCACTACGATACGCCAACCTTTGTATGACATTGGACGTATCGCCACCAATTCGCTCTTACATTTGATTAATGGCGAGATAGTGGAAACGAGTATTCCGCCTTTAGAATTGATCGTGCGGGAAACCACACGCAGAATACGATAATATAAACCCATGCTCAATGGATGATAGCCGAATCAATGCTTTTTATCAGATAGCGATTCGCCATTTTTCGAGCGCGATCCACCGCCAAGCAGCCACGCAAGCAGTATTGATCTAGCTTCGAGCTACGCTTACTTTTAAAATTTTTTTGATTATGCAAACCTTCACTTCCCTCATCGATTTCCCCATCACTCAAAAATGGCCAGCCAAGCATCCTGAACGTTTACAGCTCTACTCTTTGGCCACTCCCAATGGCGTCAAAGTCTCGATTATGTTGGAAGAAATTGGCTTACCGTATGAAGCCCATCTAATCAGCTTTGAGGCTGGCGATCAACTGTCGCCAGAATTTATTTCACTCAATCCCAATAATAAAATTCCAGCGATCATTGACCCCAATGGCCCACAAGGCAAACCCTTAGCGTTGTTTGAATCTGGCGCAATCTTGATTTATCTGGCAGAAAAGAGTGGTCGATTACTTTCTGCAGAACCTGAAAAACGCTACCAAACTTTGCAGTGGTTAATGTTCCAAATGGGCGGTATTGGCCCCATGTTTGGACAACTCGGTTTCTTCCATAAATTTGCTGGCCGAGAATATGAAGACAAGCGACCGCGTGATCGTTATGCAGCGGAATCAAAACGACTACTGGGAGTATTGAATCAACATTTGGCACAACATGAATGGATGGTTGATGACTACAGCATTGCTGACATCGCAATCTTCCCTTGGGTGAGAAATCTGATTGGATTTTATGAAGCTGCAGAACTTGTCAACATGGATCAATTTCCGCATGTGATTCGAGCGCTCAATCAGTTTAGACAACGTCCCGCAGTTATCGAAGGATTGCAAATTCCTCGTCGCGCATAAAGCAATGCAAATAATGAGCGCCTCATTTCACAAGCGTACTCGGTTTCCATCGACGTAATAAAAGTGCATTCGAAATGACGCTCACACTGGATAAAGCCATAGCCGCACCTGCGATCATCGGGTTCAGGTAACCCATTGCGGCTAAGGGGATGCCAATCACATTGTAAAGGAACGCCCACGCAAGATTTTGCCGTATCTTATGATAGGTGTTCTGCGAAATCGCAATAGCTTCAGCCACCAAAGCTGGATCGCCACGCATCAAGGTAATACCTGCCGTATGCATCGCCACATCGGTACCGGTAGCCATCGCAATCCCCACATCAGCAGCAGCTAAAGCCGGCGCATCGTTGATACCGTCGCCAACCATCGCTACACAAGCTCCTGTTTGTTTTAGCCTATGTACGATGGCCGCTTTGTCCGCAGGTAAGACTTGCGCATAGACTTCATCGATACCCACAGCGTGCGCTGCGACATTAGCACTTCCTTGATTGTCACCACTAATCAACACCACCTTCACACCGACTTGATGCAGCTGAGTCACGGCGGCTAGCGCCTGTGCTTTGATTTGATCGCCAAAAGCAATTAAGCCACACAGTTCGCGAGTAACCATATTCGCTGCAGTATCGACAGCGGAATCAACATGTGGCAACCGTGCCAAATAAGATAAAGTTCGACCTTGAGCCTCTTCGGCACTGGCAGTGGCGGCTAAGCCAGCGACATCTAAACCTAAATTGCGCATCCACTGTGCATTGCCAAAACAAATCAAAGCACCATCAACGACTGCTTGCACACCCAAACCCGGTATCGCTTTGGCGTCGGTCGCCATTACCGAATCTAAACTCTGTGCCGAGCTCGCTTGCATCACCGCTTTCGCCAAAGGATGATCGCTGTACTGCTGGACGGCGGCAGCCCAACTCAATAAAAGCGCTTGCTTGCCTTGCCACTGCGGATGTACATGGATGGCGGTGACAGTCGGCTTCCCTTCGGTCAAAGTACCGGTCTTATCAAAACACACGGTATCGAGACGATGTGCAAGCTCTAGGGCTTGCGCATCTTTAATCAGAATGCCATATCGCGCCGCTACACCGGTGCCTACCATAATCGCCGTTGGTGTAGCCAAACCCAAAGCGCAAGGACAAGCAATCACTTGTACTGCCACCGCATTCAAGATCGCATTTTGCCAATCGCCAGTGATTAAACCAAAAGCGAATAAAGTAAGTATCGAAATACCTAAGACCACTGGCACAAAAACAGCACTAATTTGATCGACCAAACGTTGAATCGGAGCTTTCACGGCCTGTGCATCTTCTACTAATTTGATAATCTGCGAGAGCATGCTACGGGCACCGAGCTCAGTTGCCTTTATCAGTAGCGCCCCTTCGCCATTCACTGCACCTGCAAATACTTTATCGCCGATTTTTTTTGACACGGGCAAACTTTCTCCCGTCAATAGCGACTCATCGACTTGGCTTTGCCCCTCTACTACTTCGCCATCGACTGCAACTCGGGCACCAGGTCGTATCACAATCAGCTCGCCCGCTTGTAGTTCGGCTAAAGCGACTTCTTGTTCGCGCCCTTCTCGTCTCACAATAGCTGAAGTTGGGCGTAAGGCCTCAAGCGCTTTCAAAGCGGATACCGTTTGCGATTTAGCGCGCGCTTCTAACCATTTCCCCAGTAACACCAAGGTAATCACGACCGCAGATGATTCAAAATATAAATGCTGCATCCCCGCTTCGTGATGCGCGCCGTGCGCAAACATCAAATACAACGATAAGCCATATGCAGAACTGGTGCCGATCGCAACTAATAAATCCATATTGCCACTGCCGGCCAATACGGCTCGATAAGCTGCGCGATAAAATCGGGCACCAAGAATAAATTGTACAGGTGTAGCCAATGCAAGTTGCCAGTACGCAGAGAGCATCCAATCGATACCGAAGGGGCTCAACAGCATCGGTGCCAGTAAAGGCAAACTGAGTAGCGCGGCAAAGATCACGTGCCAAGGTAAATCTTGTGCACGCTGTGGCTTATCGACACCCCCGCTGATCAAAGCGGCCGGGTAACCTGCCTTTTGACAAGCCTGTAACAAGATCGATATGTCTGTTCCAACTAGCAAAGTCACTTGCGCTCTTTCCGTGGCAAGATTGACGCTGACCTTGATCACACCGGATTGCGCCTTCAAAATTTTTTCGACGCGCCCCACACAAGAAGCACAGGTCATTTCACTAATAGCAAGAGCGACGCTGTGAATCGGCACTTGATAACCAACTTGCTCGATCGCCTGCACCAACGCCGCAAGTGGCACGTCGCCTTCTACACTTGCTTTCTCGCTGGCTAAATTCACACTCACCTGCGTCACACCTTCCACTTTGCGTATGCCGCGCTCAACACGCTGCACGCAAGAAGCGCAAGTCATTCCTTCAATCGCTAGGGTCTGGATTCGAATTTGGCTCATTGTTAAAAATAGTCTAATTATTTACTGAAATCACATAGCTAAATCATACAGGGCGTCGTTGTTGGGTCAAGTTCTGCCTGTTATCTGCGATTGTTCTGTCTTTTATTTCACGCGATCGCAAAATTAAATGTCAGTGCACACTATAACTTCAAACAAACCGCTTCAAACTTTCAGCAAGTAAGGAATACAATATCGATTCAAAGCATACATCCGAAGGAAATTCTATGTACGTATTTAACATCGCCGACATGACTTGCAAGCACTGTGAAGGCAGCATCACTAAAGCCATCAAAGAGACCGATACGCAAGCGATAGTGAGCATAGACTTAGCAACCCATACCGCAAAGATTGAGAGTCAAGTCAATATTGATGTGATCGAAAAAGCAATCAGCGAAGCGGGTTACACTCCGCTGCGTCAAGTCTAACGACTAAAATAAATTATCATTAGTCTAATGAAACGCCCGAGAATTGTTCTTAAGTTGCCGAGAAATTGTTGTTCGTAATGGCAATTAATCAAAAAGCTGATATTCTCAACAGGGTACGCATCGCAATGTCGTTGCAGCATGCGCTGATCCAATCAATTGAGAATTATTAAAAATCGCGAGTCAACAGTGCTCATTGTCATCGGCATACTTATCGTTTTATTCTCAGTCTTCGGTGGCTTCGCCATTGACGGTGGTCACCTCGCAGCCTTATTCCAACCAGTTGAATTATTTATGATTGCCGGCGCCGCGATTGGTGCCTTCATTATTGGCAATGATAAAGAAAGCATCATCACCACACTCAAAGCATTTCCCTCTATCTTTAAAAGCCACAAGCGAAGTAAAGCGGTGTACCTCGATCTCATCACACTGCTCTTTGAACTTCTCACTAAGATCCGTAAAGAGGGATTGATGTCAATCGAAGATGACATCGAGAATATTTATGAAAGTGCTGTGTTTTCAAAATATCCTGAAGTGATTGCGGATAGTCACTTGATGGAATTCTTGACTGACTATTTACGTCTAATGGTTTCAGGTAATGTTGATTCCTATCAGATCGAAAATTTAATGGACGTAGAGCTGGAAGCTCATCACACTGATGAAGATCTGCCGATCCAAGTGATTTCAAAAATGGCCGATGGCTTGCCGGCATTCGGCATTGTAGCCGCGGTGATGGGCGTGGTTCACACCATGGAATCGGTTGGTATTCCGCCAGGTGAGCTTGGTATCTTGATCGCGAAAGCCTTAGTCGGTACTTTCCTTGGGATCTTAATTTCCTATGGATTTATTGGACCAGTCGCAGCACGCCTTGAACAAAAAATGAACATCAACATGATGGCTTATCAATGCGTGAAAGTGACTATCATCGCCAGTTTAAACGGCTATTCACCACCAATCGCGTGCGAGTTTGGGCGCAAAGCCTTGAGCGCTCGCACACGCCCTAGTTTCCGCGAATTAGAAGATCACATCAAACAAGCCAAGGGTAGATAGAGTACAAGCTCACGAATAAACTCAGAGAAGGAACCTAAAAGAACTGAGGAAGTCTCACGAGTAAAATATACGCAGCAAGATTGGCACCAAAAGCGGCGTTAAGATCGCCGTCATGATGCCATTGAGCCCCATCCCTAAGCCTGCATAACTCCCCATCGCCGAACTTATCTGAAACGCCCTCGCAGTACCGATGCCATGCGCCGAAACACCGAGAGCAAAGCCACGCACTTCAGTGCTTACCACCCCTATGCGATTAAAGACGAAACGTCCAACCATCGCGCCAATAATGCCCGTGCTAATGACTACCACTGCGCTCACCGATGGAATGCCACCAAGTTTTTCAGCAATTGCCATCGCGATAGGTGTAGTCGCTGACTTAGGTCCCATGGCGATTGCAAGTTCACGCGTACCATGCATCAATGCTGTAATACTGAATGCGGAGACAATACTGGTCACCGAACCTAGCACAAGACTAAACCCCAATGGCAGCAATACTCGTTGTAGACGATCAGCTTGCTTAGCTAAAGGGATTGCCATCGCCACCGTGACAGGGCCTAATAAAAAATGAATGAACTGCGCACCTGAAAAATACTGTGCGTAAGAAAGATGAGAAAAATGTAGCACCCCAACGATCATCGCTACCGCCAAAACTACCGGATTAACCAAAGGATTGAAGTGAAATCGTTTGGCGATCGCTAGCGCGACGAAGTAAGTTGTGAGCGTTAAACTCAAACTAAACAGAGGTGTTTGCAAAAAACGGCTCAGTAACTCAAGCATCGTTTTCACCCTCAGCCTCTTGTTCGACGCCGTGTGTTGATGCATTCCAACGCTTGAAATAAGCAAAGCTTAAAGCGGTAACTATCATCGTCAACAAGGTGCTCACCACCATCGCTACCACAATGGCTAACCAATGGTCGCCTACCTGCGTTAGTGACACCATAATACCCACACCAGCGGGAATGAACAGCAAAGATAAATGCTGCAACATCATCATTGCTGCTGATTCTAGCTTCGTCAATAAACGTGGAAATTTGATCAGGGTGAAAAATAACAACATCATCCCCATTACCGACCCCGGAATGGGTAGTGCAAAGAGACGTGTCAAGGCTTCACCGAGAAATTGAAAAACCAACAGCACAAGAAAGCAAAACAACATCTTTATCCTGTCATTGGCTCAAGGAAGAAATGGAAACTAAAAATGATAAAAATCACTTCGCTTTGGTGTATTGCTGGACGATAGCGTCTATCTTGCCTTCACGTTTCATCTTGTCCACACTGGCTTGCAACTTAGCCACCAAATTCTTATCGCTGTTTAAGTTCATCCCAAAGTACAAGGCTGCACCATCATTGAGTTTCATCATACGTTTCATCGAACCCGCAGAAATTCCAAAAGTTTTTTGGTTCTGCTGCATACCAATTTCGGTATTAGCTACAATATCAATCTTGCCTGCTTTTAGCATATGCATTTCATCAGTATTGGTGTTAAAAATTTGTATGGATGAACTAGGCACGCCAGCTTCTAACAATTCACTTAATGACGCTTCCTCACGAATCGCACCAATACGAAAATTCGCAATATCTTTTAAGCTATGAATCTTTGATGCGACTTCAGCACGTGCATAGATCCACATACTACGAGGCAAAATTGGTCCTACCCACACAAATTGTTTTTCACGAACAGGGATGCGAGAAATGGTATAAATAATTGAATCTGGCGTCTCCAATACTGTTTTATACGCACGAGTCCAAGGGACCAACTGCATATTGCATTGGAGTTGAACATCTTTACAAACTGCCTTTAACACATCAGTCGAGACCCCAACCAACTGATTATCTTTGATGAAATTATATGGCGGCCATTCCTCGGTATACGCCTTAATTTCTCGCGCCACATGTTGAGCTGACACTGAACTCTGAACGAGGATCATCACGCTCAAGCAGGTGAACAAACTTCGACAGAATTTCTGCATGGTCGTCATCATTTGCATGGATAAAAATTGATTGAGTCTAGGGTTTTCTGGTGTAGTGTTGAATGATCATTTGAATTCGACCTTCGCGCTTCAATTTGTCGACTGCATTCTGGAGCTTCTCCACCAACACCGGATCCGAATGTAAATTCAAGCCAAAATAAATCGATCCACCATCAAAAAATTTCATCGCTCGAATCACTTTATTGTCAGCGATCTCAAAATTTTTCTGATTCATTGCCATGCCAATTTCAGTGTTGACCAACACATCAATTTTAGCGAGCTTAAACATACGCATAACATCATTATTAGAATTGAACAACACGATCGCCTCGCGTGAAACGCCAGCATTAAGGAGTTCATCGACCGAGGCCTCACCGCGTATCATGCCAATCTTCAAACTATCCAAATCATGCAGATTTTTTACTTTTGCGGCGATCTCTGGGCGCACATAAATCCACGTTGTTCGTGGCAAAATTGGACCGACCCATAATAATTGCGCCTCACGATTGGGTGTTTTAGCGATACCATAAATCAGTGAATTCGGCGTATCTTGAACAGTCTTGTAGGCGCGTGCCCAAGGCACCAACTGCACAGGACAAAGTATCTTCTCCAACGCACATGCCTCTTTCAGGATATCGCTGGCGATCCCGGATACTTTTCCATCTTGTAGGTAGTTATATGGCGGCCAATCTTCTGTGTAGGCTTGGAGTTCTTGTGCCGATAAGATATTCGTAAAAAAAAGAAGACATACAGTACCCGAAACGAGCGCACATCGTTTGCACAATTTCACCAATGATGACACGCTAGCTTGCAATCGATTTGCCTCCGAGTTTGGATAGAGCTCAATATATTTATCCGACTAATTATGTCACAGATCGTTTCGGCTATCTGCCTCAACTGAATCGAAGTGCAGCTCTAAATGAAATGGATGATGTTTCCTGCCAACGATCATTGCAAACAAAGCATTACATCACCACATCTAACCGCCATTATTAAGTTTATCGAGCTTCTCCACTTTAAATAGGTCTGCCACTTGGCATTCAAAAATATCGACAAACGCATTGATGTACTGCACCTTCCAATGATCTGCGCGGTTATCTACGATGCGCAGTAACTGTGAATGGGACACTGGCACTCGCATTTCTATAAGCTTTCTATGTAAAGCCGCGACTGATTTGATGCCACGTTCTGCCATCAATTCATAAATACGAAATTTTACTGCGGTTCGTAATTGAGGCTGCAAAGACTGCGATGGAGCGGGATCCGCGGAAAAATGGAGAGATGAGGAAGTATCGATCATTTTTGGTTCGAATGAAGAGATAAAACAGCTTGATGTACGAGGCGCGAATCATACAACAAAATGACGATTATTCGCATAAATTGCATTTTTTCGTCTTTGAAAGACAAAAATCGTCATGCCATGCTTGTTTTTTGTATTTTGTTCTGGCATAGTTTAAGCGTCGCATGTGCAAAATCTGTCTAGTCACTTTTATTTTGCAATTTGTGACATGCATCACATTTT